>JAIXVB010000513.1 GCA_027483245.1 Verrucomicrobiaceae bacterium
CCGGTGGTCGGGGGTCCGCTCGCGACAGGTGGCACCTCCCCCGGCGGGTGGTCGGGGGTCCACTTGCGACAGGTGGCACCTCCCGCAGTCGGTGGTCGGGGGTCCACTTGTGACAGGTGGCACCTCCCGCAGTCGGTGGTCGGGGGTCCACTTGCGACAGGTGGCACCTCCCGCAGCGGGTGGTCGGGGGTCCGCTTGTGACAGGTGGCACCTCCCAAGTGCCGCAGAGTTAGTGGGGACTCGGCCAGTGCCTCTCTTCAGAGTCGGGCATGCTTTTACCCCGAGCCCAATCCTCAGGGGTGAACACTGCACACTGAATACCGATCACTGAACACCGCTCCCCCCACCACTCTTGGAACCAAGAAGTCTGAACCCCGAAGCCAGAACTCAAAGATAGAAGACTGAACACGGTTGCCACAGCACGGACTCCGCCGATAGTCGCGCGCCCCGCCTCAGCGAGCGGGCACCTCCTGATCGCATGAGCACTGCCCAGATGACCCGACCCACCCTCTCTCGGCGGCCTGACAACACGCCTCCGGAGCCGGAGGGCCTGTGGGCGCGACTGAAGCGCAAGTGGTATGCGAATGACCCGGCGGTGATGCCTTCCGCGACGCGCAATTCGATGCTGCCTGTGTTGATCGAGGTCTTCGCAGGCTTTTCCAAACTGGACGGTGCGGTGGAGGAAGAGGAGATCGAGTCCTCCCTGGGTTACCTGCGCTATGACTACAGCGGGGCCATCTACGCCGACATGCGCCGACTTTATTTCGAGGCGCTGCAGCAGCCCCAGGACCTGGGCCTGCGGGCGAAGGAACTGAGCGTGGAATTGTCGATGGAGCAGAAGATCCTGCTCTGCGTGCAGCTCTACCTGCTGATCTCCAGCTCGCTGTCGAACCAGCGGCAGATGGTGGAGTTTTACCTGTTCATGACGAACCTGGGGATCGCGGCCCAGGCGATCGACATTGTCTATCAGCTCAATGCGGGGGAAAAGGCAGCGGAGGATGACTTCACTTCGAAGACGGGCCAACCGCTGGAGACGCTGCGCGTTGGCAGCACCGGGGCCTGTGATGTACTGCTGCGGTCTCTGTCGGAGGATTGCTCGGTGGTGGCCTTTCGGTATCAGGGGCTGGTGCTGCTAAAGAACACGGGCGGCATCCCCATCCTGGTGCGCAGCCGCCGCCTGCCGCCGGGGGACTTTTCCCGCCTGTATCCCACGGAGCGTGTGGTGCTGGAGGACGTGACGCTGGATTACAATGACCTGATCAACTACTTCAACTCGAAGAAGACAGTCACTGGCAGCCAGCTCTACCTGACCCTGACGGACTCCGGCGATGCCGAGATCTCTCAGCAGCGTGGGCGTGGCACGAATCTGCGGGTGAGCTTTGGCTTGGGCGTGACGGTGGAGGCCCTGCGCCTGACGGATGCGACGATCAATGGCGTGCGCCTGAAAGAGGGCACGAAGGTGGAGGCCAGCATCGAGGACAGCCTGGTGATCATGGGCGAGATCGAAATCTCTCTGCGTGACCTGCGGGTGCGCGCGGGTGAGTTCGGCGGCCAATTCCGCCTGGAAGGCAGCCGCAACACTTACCTGGTCTCGAATAAACCGGAGTTGCTGGACGATGGGGACATCCTCCTCAGTGAGGAGACCGAGGGCGAGATCCTCCTGCGCATCGAGTGCAACTACGCGCAGAAAACCGGGGCTCTGGAGGTGCTGCGCAGTTCCCGCCCGATCTACGTGGGCACTGTCCCCGTGCGTGACCGCATGGTGCTGAACGACGGTGACACGATCACCCTGGGAGAGGGCCAATTCCTGCGCTGTCATTTCAGTGACCGCATCATCGAGGAGGAGCGCAACACCATCCGCCAGATGGAGGTGCGGGAGCTGGCGCATCGGTTCGATGGACGCGACACCGCGCTGGATGGCATCAGTTTCCTGGCCCGACGCGGCGAGATGATCTGCGTGATGGGGCCGAGTGGCTGTGGAAAAAGCACGCTGCTGCGGGTGCTGGGCGGTCAGCTCAAGACGCGTGGAGGCGAGGTGCTGATGAATGGCCTGTCGCTCTACAACAACCTGCCGAACCTAACTCCCTACATCGCTTACATCCCCCAGGAGGATGCTTTTGACCCCCTGCTGAAGGTGCAGGAAAACCTGGACTTCTCCGTGGCCGTGCGCTGCCCGCACTTGAAGACGGAAGACCGCCGCAAACGGGTGGAAGCCAAGCTGGCGGAACTGGGTCTGGCAGACATGCGCAAGCGCCTCGCTGGCACGCCGCAGCAGAAGTTTCTTTCGGGCGGTGAGCGCAAGCGCCTGAACGCCGGCATGGACATGATCGGCATCTCCGATGTGTATTTGTTCGATGAACCCACCTCGGGCCTGTCCTCGAAGGACAGTGAGCACGTGCTGGAGATCATCCGCAGTCTGGCGCGCAATAAGATCGTGCTGACCTCCATCCATCAGCCGAGCATGAAGCTGCTGCAGATGTTCGATAAGGCGCTGCTGCTGGATAAGGGCGGGAAGCTGGCCTACTTCGGCACGCCGCAGGGGATGATCGAATACTTCTGGAAGGCCTACAACGATGAGACCGGACAGCGGGAAGCGGTGATGCCCGCGAATCTGACGCCTGACTTCCTGTTCGATGTGCTGGAGACCCCTCTGCGCGACATCAGTGGGGACATCATTCAAGAGCGCAGTGTCGATGGCCACCTCGTGGCGGCACGGCGCTTTCCCCCAAACTTCTGGCGGGATCGTTATCAAAGTCACCTGATGCTGGAGAGCATGGAGAAGGCGCAGGCCTTCCCCGGCAGCACCAATCTGATCGCCCGACCCCGCGATGACACGCACACGGGTGGGCCACGCACCCGAGCGATGCCGAAGCCGCCGAAGCACACGCTGCGGGAGGAGAGCATCCTTTTCTACACGCTGCTGAAGCGTGCCTTCCTCAGCAAGCTGCGCAATCGAACCAACCTGCTCACCACGCTGCTGGAGGCGCCGCTGCTGGCCTTCCTCATTTCGAGTGTGTTGAAATACAGCGAGGACGAGAACTACTCCTTTGCCACGGCCTTTCACATCCCCACATACCTGTTCATGAGTCTGGTGGTGGCGATGTTCCTGGGCCTCACCAACAGCGCGGATGAGATCATTCGCGACCGCCACACGCTGAACCGAGAGCGCAATCACAACCTGCGCACCTTCTATTACCTGTGTGGGAAGATCATCTCCCTGAGCACCTTCGCGCTCATCCAGTGCTTCATTTACCTGCTGATCGGCAACAGTGTGCTGGAGATCCGGGACATGTTCTGGGTGCATCTCTGGTGGATGTTTATCACCGCCCTGACGGGGGCCTGTCTGGGACTGCTGATCTCCAGCGTGGTCACGGACAACCGCACGGCGATCAATGCCATCCCGCTCATCCTCATCCCGCAGATCATCCTCGGCGGGGCCCTCATCAAGTATGAGGAGATGAACAAGAATCTGGACTTCGTTTACTCCGTGACTCGCTGGCTGGAGAAGGCTGGGGTGACGGAGGCCGGGGAACCCAGCAAGCTGAAGGTGCCCTTCATCTGCCAATTCATGCCACTGCGCTGGACCTATGAGGCCATGCTGATCTCTCAAGCCAAGCTGAACCCACTGACGGCAGCCCAAGATCAACTCGAGCAACGCATCCAGGAACTGGTCAATCTACCGCCAGACATCAAGATGACGGTGGACCAGCAGCGTGAGCTGGATGCCGCCAAACAAGGCCTGGCGGTAGTCTCCGGTCTCTACGCGAAGAGCAATGACGAAGCCGCGCGCAAGCTGCGCCAGATCCGCGATGCCACGATCCGAGGTCGTGTGACCCCGCAACTGCTGGAGCAGGCCCTAGCGGATAGCGATGGGGTCAGTGCGGAGGAAGTCTATGTGAACCGCAAGGTGCTGGACCTGGTGACCAAGGCTGAGATGGAGCGCGAGGATTACCGCCGCAAATCCAGCCCGAATGTGTTCTTCGGCACGGTGAAGATCTACTTTGGCACGGCTTTCAGCACGCTGTGGATCAACGGCATGGTCATCTTCATGACCCTGGCGATCCTGATCACCTGTGTGGAGGTCTCTCTGAGGCGACAACTGACGAAGGTGTGATCTCAGGCCGTCTCGTGGCGCTTTAAACCTGCTCGCTCAGCGGCGATGAGGACATGGGTCTTCATGCCGTGGGCGGAGAGTTTCAGCAGGCCCAGAATGGCCAAGGGCAGCAGGTAGGTCCAGGCGTCCTGACTTTCCCCCGAAAGCAAGGGGCGCAGACCGCTGACCAGTGTGCAACCCAGAAACAGCCAGAGCAGCAGGGAGTGCACCCGCACGAGAGAGCGCACCCGAGTCAGGCAACGACCCTGACCATGATGCTCCGTGACGGTGACCAGGGCACACGTGAACCAGTGCTTGATGCCCGTCTCGGCATCGAACCAGCGCCAACCGTCATCGGGGTAAACGACCTGTCCTTTGGCCTCCATCAGGCCCTGCCACTCACGCAGCAGCGCCTCACGATCGACGCCGGCTTCACTCCAAAACGCCAGCTCCGCGCCGACCAAGGTCAGCTTGCGAGGCCGTGGTGGCACGAAGACCTCACGCAGCGCAGGCTGGAAGGTCGGGCGGGCACCCAGGCGGATCATGCCGCGCAGGCGCGCCCATTCGCGCAGCATGGGTTGCAGCCAACACAGGCCGAGCAGCAGGGCTTTTTCCCGCCAGTTCAGGGCAAAGGGCAGCGGCAGATGCTGGAACCGACAGAGGGCCAACGCCCCCGAAAGCGCGACGATCCCCAGAGCCACGCCGGGCAGGCCTAACACCAAGCTCAACAAGGCCAACCCCACCCAAAGCACGCCACCCAGCCAATCCAACCAGCAGCGCGCGCCTGCCTGATAGATGCCCTGGAACAGTCCCTGTCCGAGCGGCCCATGGTAAATGCTGCCCTCACTCAACGCGGGATTTGCGGCCAGATCCCCATAGATGCCGCCACTCCAGCGGGCGCCCCCCATCGGGCCAAAACGCTCTGGATGATCGCGCATCAGCAGTGCCTCGGCATGACCGTAACCGCGCTGCTGACGCAGGTAGGCCTCGACCGTGTAACGGCGGTGATGCCAGACCATGGCCCCTGGCATGAAGCGCAGCTTTCCACCCGCCTGTCGCAGTCGCCAGCAGATGTCCACGTCATCCCCCGCGACTTCATAGACAGGCCGGAAGCCGCCTATCGCAGCCAGGGCGGTCTTTCGGATCGCCAGGTTGCAGCCCGGCAGATGCTCCGCCTCAGCGTCCGAGAGCAGGACATGCGCGGGTGCACCCGGGGCTGCCGAGACGATGGCCTCGGTCCGATTGCGCGGGGTCGGTGGGATGTTTGGCCCACCCACTGCCACCCACGAGGCCTCATCAAACCCCGCCGCTAGATGCTGCAACCAATCCTCATCGACCAAGCAGTCATCGTCCGTGTAAGCCAAGATCTCCCCGGTGGCCAAGGAGGCACCGAGATTCCGCGCGACACTGAGCCCCGCGTGATCCTGCCGGACATACCGCACCTCTGGGAAGGCAGCGGCGATGCCTGCGATGTCTTGCGTCGATCCATCATCCACGAGGAGCACCTCAAAGTCGGGGTAACGCAGCCTCTGCAATGACTCCAGACAGGACCGCAGGGTGGCCGTGCCATTGTAGGTGCAGACGATGACCGAGATGCGCGGGGCTGCCTTTCCTGCTGCCGAGTCCAAGGATGGAGGATGAATCTGAGAAGCCAGGTCATGGCAGACCTGTCGCCGCTGCGCATCCACCCAACCAAACTGCCAACCCACCACCGCTTCCCCCCCGCGATACCACTCGTCCGTGTAACTGAACCACACCGTCCCTGCCACCGCCGCACGCGAGCATTCCTGGTAGAACCAGCGCGCGGTCTCCACCTGCTTCGCCGCCCCATGCGCCGCTCGATCCAGGCCGAACTCGGTGATCAGGAGCGGTTTATTCCCCGCCAGATTCTGCAAGCGCTGGAGATAGGCCGCCAGTGCCTCGGGCTGCTCCAGATACACATTCACCGCCAGAAAATCAGCGTTGCGGGGGATCAGATACTCGGTGCTGGGATAGGTGGCGTAACTGAAGAGCTTCTCTGGCGCGATCTCCCGCCCGAGTTCGATGAGACGCTCCAGGAAAGCCTGCACGCGCGCCGGTCTCATCCAGCGGACGAGGGTCTTTTCGATCTCATTGCCCACGAGGAATCCGACCACGCAGGGGCATCCCTGCAAGCGCTGCACCGCCTCCCGCACCCGGTCCTCAATGGCCACGCTGGAAGCCCGATCGCGGAGAAAATCCACATGCTCCGTCCAGGGAATGCCGCACAGCAGCCGCAGCCCCAGCTCGGTGGCGACTCTCAGCACGGCCTCGGTCGGCAGTTCATAGAGACGCACGGTGTTAAAACCCAGCCGCTGGATGTCCACCAGATCCGCACGCATGGCGGCCTCCTCAGGGAAGGGCTCGCCCAGGGAGTTGGGTCGAAAGGGGCCATAACTCACTCCCCGCAGCTGCCACTTCGCCTCCCCGGCACGCAGCCACTTCCCACTCGTCACGAGGCGGGGGAAAGGGCTGGGCGCAGCGGCATCATCGGTCATCTCCATGCACTCAAGCATGGACATCCCCTTAGCGAAAGGCATTCACGCATTCTCAGGCTCAGGGTGCCCGCATCGCAGCCCCGATCTTGGCCGCGCAGTTGCCGACAATGAAGTTGTGATCCTGCCCCTCCTCCTCATGCAGCGTCACCGACTCAGGATGCGCTGCCGCCAGTTCACGGCTCATGGAAACGGGGATCACCTCATCCGCCGTGCCATGAAAGATCGTCACGCGCGCCCCCTGCTTCACCACCGCGGCTAGGTGCCTCCGATTGTCAAAGCGATGCAGGTTCAGATAACACAGCGGCCAGCCAAGAACCCGCCGTCCCATGTCGGTCATGGAGGTGAAGGGCGCGATCAGCACCACCCGCTTCACCCCCTGATCCGCCG
>JAIXVB010000428.1 GCA_027483245.1 Verrucomicrobiaceae bacterium
AGATCCCAGTCCCAATGCTGTTCAACGATCTGTCCTGGCGATGGTGTGCCCCACTTGGTTTCATCCAGGATGAGATTACCCGCGCCCTGCCCCTTCACCCCCGCATTCGCCCGCACCCAGCCAAGGCTATGACACTCAGGCAGCTGGATCGTCTCGCTGATCTCGATGTCCACCGCGAAGGCACTGCACGCGATCAGCCATGAGCATTGGAGGAGATGAGAAAAAGGGAAACGCATGAACAGAGAGGACTAAGGGCGGGCTCGGCGGATCCTTTCATGAGCCATCCCCCCGAACATTCGGGGGAAGCGCAGGCATTCCAAGGAGCGGGACTTGCCAAATCCCTTCTTAGGGCACTTGGCAAGTGCCACTCCTTGCCTGGATCAAATCAGCTCGCTCACGGGGCCGAGGCTATCCACAAACGTCTCAGCATTGACCTCCATTTTTTGCAGCATCGTCAACATCACATTGTTCAGGCGCGCTTTGCTGTCCTTGGGTTTGCCACAGAGGCTGCGCCATTCGTCGTAGCTAAGCGTGTAGTCCTCTTTGAGATGCGGTTTGTTGTAATCGATGTGCTGCCCGTGTTTCAACCCGAGCCCCTTGCCACCCGCGAGCAGGATAGGCAGGTTGCTGTTGCAGTGGCTGTGACCGTAGCTCATGCCGCTGCCAAAGAGGACCATCGTGCGGTCGAGCAGGGGTTCATCGCCATCCTTGATCTCGCGCAGTTCATCCAAGAAGTGAGCGAACTGCTGCATGATGAAGGCATCGCTTTTCGCGAGGCGCTCGAGCACCACCGGATCGCCGTTGTGATGCGATAGATTGTGTCGAGCCTGAGTGATGCCGATTTCAGGAATGGCCAGTCCATTGCCTTCACTGCCGTTCATGTAGGTGATCACGCGCGTCATGTCAGTGCGCAAGGCGAGCACCATGAGATCGAACATCGTGCGCCAATACTCACCGGCCTGAGCCTTGGGCACATCGCGCTGGAACGGCGCGGCGAGCTTCGCGTCCACGACTGGCTTGGGCACATCCAGCCAAGCATCCAGACGCTCCGTGCGCTGCTCGACATCCCGCACCGCGTGGAGGTATTCATCGAGCTTTGTGCGGTCCTCAGTGCCGAGCGCGAGGCGCAGGGTTTTGGCATCTTCATGCACAGCATCGAGCACGCTGCGGCGTTTGGTCAAACGTGCACGCTGAGCCGCGATGCCACCCTGCTCTGCTCCAAACAGGCGATTGAAGATCTGCTTCGGATTGTCCTCCGCGGGCAGCGGCACGCCATCGCGCGAGAACGCAAGCGTCGAGCTATTGAAAGGCTGGCCAGTGCCGGATGAAATGGAAAGCTCCAACGACGAAAAGCGCGTCTGCTGGCCCACGACCTCCGCCATCATCTGATCGCAGGAAATCGAGTTCTCATACTTTCGACCTCCTTGCGCATCAATCTTCGCGCCGGTGAGCCAGGTGTCCGCACAGACATGAGCCTGACCCAGGCCATTCGGATGATGCAAGCCGCTGAAGACGGTGAAGTCATTCCGATGCTTGGCCAGTGGCTGAAGGGAGGGCGACAACTCATAGTCACGTCCCGCCGTTTTGCATTGCCAGGTCATGCCATTGACACCATTCGGGATGTAAACAAACACGCTGCGCCGTGGTTTGCTCACCGCAGCAGCCCGGACACGCAGGGGCGTCATCACATCCAACAAAGGCAGAGCCAGGGTGGTGCCGAGACCGCGCAAGAAGTGGCGGCGATTGAGGAGCCAGCGTTGGGATTGGATGTTCGACATGACACTGAGAAACACGGACTTCGCGCCCGCCTTCTTCCACGCGGCATCCCCCGAATGTTCGGGGACAGAGCGGCTCTATCCCACCTCATCCGACTCAGGCTCGCCAGTCACGCAGCTCAGCGTCGGCCATGATTAAAATCCACGGATTTGATGATCGTGGTGGCTCCCGAGTTGTTTTCGATCTTCACGTTTTGACAGGTGGGGTCGAGAACGAGCGTCGCAGCCTTGTTTTGAAACGTGTTGCCCGTGAACTGAAGATCATGCCCCCCTGGAGCAAAGGTCACCGCTTCCGTCGGCGCGGAGTCTCCGAGCTGGAAGATATTGTCACGCACAATGATGGGTCCGTAGGTGCCGTCTTTCTCGTGAAGGGTGAAGTAGAGCTCCGGAAACTGACCCGTTTTGGCAGTCTGAAAAGCCACGCGACCGCGACGCTTGTCTGGTTCGTTTTTGGTCGTGTTGTTGATGAACAGATTGCCCGTCATGATGAAGTTGATGGGCTGATTGATCCACGCCCCGCGCCCTCCATTTCGAAAGGTGTTGCCGATCATCGTGACGTCCGTGCAACTCTTCTCCACACTGATCACACGGCTGCCATTCGTGCCATCGACCAGATTCCCGGTGATGGTGGCGTTTTGACAATACTCCGCCAAAAAAAACGCCCCCATGCGACTGCCAAGGATTTGGTTGTTGGCAAAAACGATGTTTCGGCAGCGCTGGATGTGCATCGTGTCCCCCAGGGCACTCAGCTGGCAACCAGTGACCCGCAGATCTCG
>JAIXVB010000264.1 GCA_027483245.1 Verrucomicrobiaceae bacterium
AAGGTCTGTCTCTGTCTTTAACCCGTAATTCTGCCAAGCGTTACTGAATTTGAGTGACAAAGTCGAGCGAAAACGTCTTTGCTTCGTTAGGGCTTAGGGCGGGATCAGAGGACTTCATGGAAAGTGCGACAAGAACATTCTTCTCTAGTAAAAGAAGCAAGGGCTGTTCCCGAAGAACCATTTTTTCGGCGTTTCAGGAAGATCGGTCTCGAGCGGGGGTCGGCATGGCGGCGGCGAAGGCGAGCGAGGTCTAACTTGGGTTCGCTGAGCGGGGTTGAAGATCAACGCCGGGGCCCGCTCTTGATGTGCAAGAAAGTGGCTTCGCTCATGGGAATGATGTGGCTCGAGGGCGCACCTCGGAACACGCGAGGGCGCGTGTGCTCCCCAAAGAGCCTGTGAGGCCAATCAGGCGCGCTTGATCAGGGCGATGATCTTTTTCACGGGGAACGTGATGAGAACGATCATGGCACCGATGATGGAGGCGAAGAGGACCATGGGCAGAAGCAGCAGCTTCAGCAGAGGATTGAGGACGACTTTGATGGCGTCGCTCCGGGACCAGGCGATGGTCAACGAGGTGATGAGGATGATGCCGGCAAATTTGATGAGCTTCAGTTTTGTGGGGCTGAGATCGTGGAACAGCGCCGGAAATTGCAGTTCTGCCAGAAGGAGAAGACCGACGTAACCGACGAGGACAAAAGCGGTGTGCTCGAGAACGGGGTATTTTTCGATCATCTTGATGGCGACTCCGGCGACAAGGCGGAGGCTGATGATGCCGATGGTGACTCCGACATAGACGGGCCACAGATCGTCCGGGCTGAGGGCGACGGCCGCGACGACATTGTCCACGCTGAGGCTGAGGTCCATGAGGGAGATCATGGTGATGGTGCCTGCGAAGGTGCGGTGATGGACGTTCACGGCCTCTCCTTCCTCTTCGGCGATGCCTTTCTGACTGGCGAAATGCGCGCACATGAGCCAGACGAGGTAAAGCGCGCCGACAAACATGATCCAATGATTGTTGATGATCATTGAGGCAAACAGGAGCGCGATGAGACGAAAGCCGTAAGCGCCGATGTAACCAATGTTCATGGCCAGGGCGCGTTTCTTTTCGTCCAAATGAGCGGCCATGGCAGCGATGGCGAGGGCATTGTCCACCGAGAGCAGGCCCTCAATGACGACGAGGGCGAGAATAACAGGAAGGGCTTGGACAAAATTAGCCCAAAGTTCAGGCAGCGAAAGAGCGAGGAGAAGTTCAGCAGGCATTGAGCGCCAAGGGATAAAGGAAAAGCTCAAAGAGAAAAGTGCTAAGTGGCTCTTCTTTTCAGTTTCGACGCTTATCTTTTCCCACGCGGGTCGTTTGATGCCTATATTAGAACATGGTGAATGGTGTCGTCAGCCTGCGTTGCCCTGCCTGTCAGCGGCCTTTTCTCTCCCTGTCTCAGCAGGCGGGAGCGATGGTGACCTGTCCGCACTGCGCTCAGAATGCGCCCATGGCGGCCTATGGGGTCGTGGCGGGAGCGGGTCAAAATCAAGCGGCGCCTCTGCCCGTGCAGCGGCGGTTGGTCTCGATGCCGCCCCCGGTGGCCTCGCAGCCAGCTGTGAGGCCGGTTTTTCAAGCGCCCAGTGTTCCTGCTTGGCCACCTGCGCCTGAGCAACCCCCGATGTTCGCCCCGGTGATTCAGCCGCCTTTTCCTCCAGCACCCGTGGCACAGTCGCCCTGGGGATCCGTTTATCAGCCGGAGGTCTCGCCCTTTGGCGTGGCTCAGCCGCCAATGCCACCGACGCCGCCCACACCACCCGTGGTCAGCACCACGCCTTTTCAAGCCGCCGCCGCTCCGGTCTGGCAAGCGCCAGCGCCGAGGACACCCGCTCACACCGAGGGCCCTGCGATCACGCTGCCGGCCTATCAGCCGCTCTCCGAGCCTGAGCTGCTGGAGGAGTGGCAGCCAGCACGCAGTGAGCGAAATGTGCCGCTCGGGATTTTCATCGTGCTGGTTTTGGGAGCGGGTGGCTGGCTGCTGCATGAGCACTTTGAACATCCACTGGCCATTGAGATTGCTGCTCCCATGGCCAAGGCCTCGATCGCGGCGACTGCTCCAAGGCCGACACCGATGTCGCAGCCACCACCGCCGGCCTTGCCAGCCCCCACCCCTGTCGCCACGCCCGAACCCGAGGTGCGCCGTGCGGAATTGCCGCCGGTGGATCTCGTGGCCGCCGGTGAGGCCGCGCAAAAGCTGTTTTCAGCGTTGCTGGAGGCGAAAACACCGGAGGCGCGCGCTGCGTTGATTGCCGACCCAGAGGAGCAGAGCGTGGATCTGGAGGAATTCATGGCCGCAGGGCGTCCGCAGCTCAGCCGACTGAAGCCCAGTGGCATGACGCCGCGCAAACTGCCGGGACAAGAGGAAGTGCCGCTTTTTCAGGTGGCCACGACTCAGAACCCGAATGGAGCGCTGCTGCGTTTGGTGCCGCAGTTGAGCGGAGGATTCCTGTTGGACTGGCCATTGTTTGCCGAGACCCATCAGCGTCGGCTGGGCACGTTTTTGGAAAAAAAGACCACGCAGCCCAGTTGGTTTCACATCTGTTTCAAGCGTGCCCATGCCCTGGCCCTGAGCGAGAGTGTGCGTGAGGCACATCTGGCCTATGACGTGCAAGCAAGCGCCGATGGCAGCGCGCGTGTGGTCGCCTTGGTGCCGAAAGACACGCCTCTGGGGCGCTTTCTGGATCATGAGGCCCAGTGGGGAACGGTCTATCTGGCCCGACTTCTCCTGCAACATCGGGAGGTCGAAAAAGGAGAACCTTCCGTGGTGATCTTGGATTGTGAAGGAGCTGTTACTGGGGCTGTTTTCCCTGTCGGGACTAAGTAAAAGATCGTGCCAAGTGCGCGTTTGATTTTCGGACTCGAATCAAAATGCACTTTGGCCCGATAACTGCTTGCTAGTTTCCTACACCAGTGAAAGGGGTGTGGCCAACCAACCAATGGCAGACCAAGGACTCTACCAAACCCAGACCCAGAAGCTCGCCATCGGCCCGCAAATGCAGCAAAGTCTGCAGATTTTGCAGGCTCCGACGCTCGAGCTGCGGCAAATCATCCAGCAAGAAGTGGAGATCAACCCGGTGCTGGAACTCGAGGCCCCTGAAGTGTCTCTGGAGGATGCCGTGCCCGATGATCCCGATGATCGGGATCGCGAGCATGATGAGCTGGATATGATGTCCCAGATGGACGAGGAATGGCGTGAGTATTGGGCTCAGAGCCGAATGCAGACGAACAGCCGCAGCGCGGAAGATCAAGAGCGCTGGCAGTTCCTCATGGATTCCATCGTCGCGCCGACCACGCTTCAAGAGCATCTGGTCACCCAATTGCGCACCGCCGAGGTCGCGGATCCGATCTTGGTGAAGAATGTCGAGTTTCTGATCGGCAGTCTCGATGACCGTGGGTTTCTGAACACGAGCATCGAGGAATTGAGCTTGAGCCACGGCATCCCCATCGATCCTCTGCATGAGGCGAAGAGTCTCCTGATGTCCTTTGACCCCGTTGGGGTGGGTTCCGATGACCTGCGCGAGTGTCTGATCGTGCAGCTGGAGCGCCTGGGCAAAAAACACAGCTTGGCGCATCGGCTGGTGGAACAGCATTTGGATGATCTGGCCAACAAACGTTACCCAATTTTGGCACGCAAGCTGGGGGTGCCACTTGAGCAGGTCTCCCGTGCGGCCGATTTCATCAGCACCCTGGACCCACGTCCGGCTTCACGCTTCACCGCCAGCACCAACACGTATGTCAGCCCAGACATCATTGTCGAGCGTCAGGGCGGAGACTGGGTGCCGGTGATGAACAACGATGATCTGCCGCAGCTCCGGCTCAGCAATGCCTACAAGGACTTGCTTGGCCAATCCAGCAGCAGCGGTGAAGTGCGAAATTACATCCGCGACAAGATCCGCAGTGGCAAGTTTCTCATCCGCTCGATCCATCAGCGCCAGCAGACGATCCAAAAAATCGCGGTGCAGATTCTCGCCCATCAGCGGGAGTTTTTGGAAAAAGGCACCAGTTTCCTGCGCCCGCTGAACATGGCTCAGGTGGCTGATGAAGTGGGCGTGCATGAGACCACCGTGAGCCGCGCGATTTCTGGTAAGTACATGGCGACTCCCCATGGGGTGTATGAGCTGAAGTTCTTCTTCAGTCACGGCGTGAAGACCGATTCCGGGGAAGATCTCAGCAACACGAGCGTGAAAAACGCCATTGCCGACCTGATCAAGACCGAGACGAAGTCGAAACCGTTGAGCGATGACAAGCTGGCCAAATTGCTCGACAAACAGGGCATCAAGGTCGCTCGCCGCACGGTGGCGAAGTATCGCGAGGCGCTGAGCATCTTGCCCAGCCACCTGCGCAAGTCGTTTTCATGAAGAGGGCGTGAGCTTCAGGCTCTCGAGCAAAGTCGCGAAGTCACTGGCGAGCGGGGCTTCCACCTTGAGCCTCTGACCACTGGCCGGGTGCTTCAGCGTGATGGCCCGGGCGTGCAAACAGAGGCGTTTCAGGCCCAAATCACGCCGTAGTTTGCGGTTCAGATCGAAGTGGCCATACACGTCGTCCCCCAGCAAGTGATGCTGACGGGAGGCGGCCTGCACACGAATCTGGTGCGTGCGACCGGTGATCAGATCGATGTCGAGCAGAGAGAGTCTCTGCGCACTGTGATAACCGAGCGAGCGGAAATGCAGCTCGGCATTGGGCAGGCGGCCTTTCAGCACCTGGGTGCGCACGCGGCCTTTTTCGCGTGAAATAACCAGGTGATCCAGCCAAGTGCCGCTCTTCCCTGGGTTTCCAAGGACGAGGGCGAGGTAATTTTTCTGGACGGCATCCTCTTCAAAAGCGAGTCGGCAGCGTTCTGCGGTCTTTTCATCCAGGGCACCCAGCAGCACCCCGGAGGTGTCCTGATCCAATCGGTGAATGAGCCAAACTTTGCCGCCAGGTCCTTCGAAGCACTTTTGTTCCAGATCATAAGTCCCCTCGAAGGCCGTGCGCTCACCTTTTTTCCCAGGATTCGGGTGGGAGAGCACGCCGGCGGGTTTGTTAACGATCACCAGGAACCGGTCGCGATGGAGAACGGGGCATGTGGTGAGGGCGGGAGAATCGGTCATGAGTCTGGGGCGGCGGCAGAGCATGACGAATGCGGCGGAAATGTCGAAGGCGGGTTTCGTGATTCCGGCATTCGACAATTGGCATTTCCGAGATAGCCTCGTGGGCCATGATTGCCGCTTTTGCCCCCGCCATCGCCTCCCAAATTGAAGCTCTCTGTGCCGCCATCGCTGCTGATCCAGCGGTCAAAGGTGCCCGTGATCAGGCCGAGATCTTTTTAGCCGATGAACAGGCCGTGGCACTGTATCGGGACGTGATGACGATGGGACGCAGTTTGGAGCAGCGTCACCGCAGCGGTCAGGGACTGGATGCGGCAGAGGTTTCCAAGTTTCAGGAACTCCAGGATAAAGCCGATGCCCATGACGGCATCCAGGCCTTCGTTTCCGCTCAGGACGTGCTGCAAGAAGTGGCGAATCGCGTGAATGGCTTTGTCACCAAGACGCTGGAAAAAGGCCGTGTGCCCACAGAGGAAGAAGTCTTCCCTCAGGGCGGTGGTTGCGGCGAAGGCTGCGGCTGCCATTGAGGTGTCCTATGACCGATGCCCCACCCATCTTTGAAGCGCGCCAGTTGCGTAAAGTGTATCAGACGGGCGAGCTGGATGTGGTGGCGCTGCACGGTGTGGACATTGATTTTTACAGCAGTGAGCTGGTGGTGCTACTTGGGGCCTCCGGCAGCGGCAAATCCACCCTGCTGAACATCCTCGGCGGGCTGGACACCCCGAGCAGTGGTTATCTGCGCTACAAAGGCTGGGATTTAACCAAGGGGGATGAGCGCACGCTGACGCTGTTTCGGCGGAACTGCGTGGGCTTTGTCTTCCAGTTTTACAACCTCATCCCCAGCCTCACCGCGCGTGAAAACGTGGCTTTAATCACCGACATCGCCCGGGATCCGATGAAACCGGAGGATGCCCTAGCGCTGGTCAATCTGGAACATCGCATGGACCATTTCCCCAGCCAACTCAGCGGGGGCGAGCAGCAGCGTGTGGCGATCGCGCGGGCCATCGCGAAGAAACCGGAGGTCCTCCTCTGTGATGAACCGACCGGGGCGCTGGATGTGAACACCGGCATCGCGGTGCTGGAGGCCGTGGAGCGTATCAACCGTGAACTGGGCACCCTGACGGTGATCATCACGCACAATGCAGACATGGCGGGCATGGCCGATCGGGTGCTGCATCTCAAGGATGGCCAGATCGTGAAATCTCACCGCAATGAGGTGCGGGTGCCTGTCACGAGCCTGAAATGGTGAGCTGCCGCACCGCCTCATAAAGCACCACGGCCACGGCGGTGGAGAGATTCAGACTGCGCGTGCCCTGCATGGGAATCAGCCAGGTCTGGCCTGGGAACTCATCCATGATCGCCGGGGGGATGCCGCGCGTTTCGGGGCCATAGACCAGGTAGATCTCGGCGTCTGATTCAAACTTCGCCTCCCAGTAGGGGCGGGCGCCCTGGCATTCGACAAAGTAAAACTGGGCAGCCGCTCCAGCTTCAACACGCAAATCTTCCCAGGATTCCCAGACTCGCACCTCCACCTCCGCCCAGTAATCGAGCCCGCTGCGTTTGAGATACTTGTCCTCCAGGCTAAAACCGAGGGGCTTGATCAGATGGAGCCGTGCGCCCGTGGCCAAACACAGCCGCCCGACGGCACCGGTGTTGTGGGGGATTTCTGGCTGATAAAGGACGATGTGGAGCACTCGGGATGATGAAACGGGATGCGGCTGCGATCAATGCTGTGAAAAAACCCAAGTCAGTGAGTTGCACAATTGAAGTTGAAGCGTATTCTCTTCTCCCACATCGCTACCCCGTGGTGTAATGGTAACACAGGAGATTTTGATTCTCTCGTTTAAGGTTCGAGTCCTTACGGGGTAACCAAGTGACATTCACTGGTTCACGAGCAGCGATGACTGCGACTGAAGTCGCAGCCTTTTTCACTCCCAGAGTGATCTTCCGCTTCAAGCCACGGCCATTTTTACCGCACGGCGACGGCGCATCGACACGAGCAGCAGACCCGTCAGCAGCAGCAGCGCCCGGGAAGGCTCTGGAATGGCGACATAGATGATGCCATGACCGATGAACCGATCGGTTTCGAAATACCAGCCATTGCCGAGCAAGGCATTGGCGCTGGTGAGATCCAGGTCCGCCACCGTGAAGGCGCCGTTGCCATCGAAATTGGGATCGAGCGAGGTGACCCAGTCGAGCAGATTGAAGACGTCTCCCAACTGTGGAGTGTAACTGGGGAGAAGCTCGACTTTGAGCGTGCTGCCAGCATTCAGGCCCAGGGTGCCATTGACCTGGAGGCTGTCGTAGAGGCCGCCTGAATCGGCACTGGCAAAGTAGAGCACATCTCCCATCGCGGCGGGATCACTGAGATTGCTGAGCGTGCCACCGAGCTGGAAGAGCGCGCGCAGGGTGGGTGCGCCGCCGCTGAGCGTGAGGTTGTTGAAGGTGAGCTCACCTGTGCCGTTGCCGGCATTGGCCAGGGTGCCGGTGGAGTCACCGGGGCTGAGGTAACTGCTGCCACTGACCGTGAGCTGTCCATTCACCGAGCCACGGCCCGAGAGCACTTGGCTGCCCAGCACGTAACCGCCGCTGCTGCGCCCGGAGATGCTGAAGGTAGCGCCTTGATCGACCTGAATCCAAGGAGTGCCCGTGATGTTGCCCGTGCCGCTGAGTGCGAGCGTTCCACCGCGAATCGTGGTCTTGCCCGTGTAGTTGCTGACGGTGGCAACGGGGCTGGCCACATTGTAGGTGTTGGTCAGGGTCAGGGTGCCGCTGCCTTCTTTGATGATGGCCACGTTGTTGGAGATTCGGCCGTTGTAGCTGGTGTCCGTGGCCTGATTGATCGTCAAAACCGACGGATCCCCAGAGGCATTGTTGAAGATGTTCACGTTGTCCACATTGGAAACGGTGCCGTGGCGCAGTCCCGAGATCGTTTGGTCGTTGCCATTCATGTCGAGAGCGAGGGTCTCGACCACCACGGTGTTCGTCAGCATGGTCAGAATGGTGGTGGCTGGCAGGGTGTTATCGGCACCCAGGCGTACGGTACCGCGAATGATGTCCGTGACACCGCTGTAGGTATTGGCTCCTGAAAGCACGACCACGCCACCGCCGCTGCCGACGAAGCTGATTTTGCTACCGGTTCCATTTCTGATCACGCCCGTCACGGCGAGGGTGCCGGTGTTGTTGACCGTGCCGACGCGGGCGTTGTCGCTGGCGATGATGATGTCCCCCGCCCAGGTGGCTGTGCCGGAGAGCACCTGAAGATTGCCGTTGTTGTCCCCACCGCCGTTGAGGGTCAGGGTTTCACCCGTGACGGTGACACCATTCATGAGGCGCAAAATGGCAGAGGCTGCGACCGTGGTGCCCGCCGCTGTGGAGCCGAGCGCTTGGTTGTTTCCCAACAACAGCGTGCCTGAGTTGACCAACGTCTCCCCCGAATAGGTGTTCGCCCCCATCAACGTCAGTGTGCCCGAGGCATTGACCGCGCCGGTGGCGACCTTGGTCAGGGAACCTGGACCACTGATGACACCGCTGTAGGAAAGCGTGAAGGTTTGTGTGTCCACCGCACCACCGCCCGCGTGAAGCAAGAGGCCACGATTGGCATTCAGGGTGCCATTGTTGACGACCTGGAGCGTGCCGCCATTGAAGGTCAGATTGTCGCTTTGAAAACTGCCAGGGACGGCACCCAGGCTGCCGTCGCCTGAAATGCGCACCGTGCCGCCATTCAAGAACGTGCCCCCGCTGTATTGGCTGGAGGTGGCCGCAAGCACGAGAAGCCCAGGGCCATTTTTGCTGACGCTGACCGTGCCGCCGGCACCGTTGTTGTTGATCTGGGTATTGACCGTGGTGGTCTGGGTGCTGATTTGATCGCGGAAGGTCAACTGACCTGGGGTGCCACTGATGGCTCCGCCTGCGGTCAGCACTCCCGTATTGGCCGTGACTCCGATCGTGAGAGCGCCCGCGCCATTGGCTAAAAGAATGCCGCCTGCGGTGCCAAGGCGCAGAGTCTGCGTGGCACCGATGCTGATTTCTGCCGTGCCCGTGTCCGTGCGGACCAGGGTGTTGATGTCCGTCGTGCCGGTCGCGTTGGCGAGGGCGATGCGACCATCGGCTCCGCCATTGACGATCTTAATGTTGGCGTTGGCATTGTTCGGGATGGGCCCTTGGCTTCCCGGGCCATTGCTGAAGTTGGTGACTTCGGTGTAGCCGGTGTAGGCGACGATGTTGCCGCTGGAAACGGTGGCCCAATCACTGCCATTGACCGTGGCCCAGCCTCCCAAGATGCCGCTGGCATCATTAGCGGTAGAGGTCAGGATGCCATTCGTCGCGCTTTGAGTTCCCGTCGGCAGGAGGAAATCCACCGAACCTCCATTCGGCGCGGTGATGGCTCCCAGATTGAGCATCAGATCCTGCGGCGTCGTCACATTCCGAGTCAGCGAAATCGTCGAGCTTCCTGCGGCCACCGTGAGTCCATTGACGGCCTGTTGATTCGCCGTGGTGGCGCTGCCTGTGAGTGAAAGTGTGCCGCCCCCGAGAACCAGGGCTGAACTGCTGCTGAGGATGTTGTTGGCAGGAGCCGTGGTGGCATTGAAATCCAGCTGCAGAGTGCCTGCATTCACCGTCGTGTTACCGGTGTAGGTATTGGCGGCACCCAGCGTTTGCGTGCCCACACCGGTTTTCGTCAGGGCCAATTTACCACCGCCAGAGCCATCGGTCAGGGTGCCGAGGTAGGTCCGATTGGTCGCCGTGCGGATCGTCAGGGTGGCATCGGCAGCGCCGCCGTTTTCGGTCGTGACGCCCGTGCTCACCGCAGCGATCAAACCGCCGACGGTGGTGGAGTTGCCATTCAGGGAGAGGATTTTGCTATTGGCATTGCTGCTGAAGGTGACGGCGTTGGGCACGTTGGCATTGGCTGCGCCTGCACTGCCTAAAATCAGCTGCCCCTGCGTCAGGGTGATGCCATTGACGAAGCTGTTGTTACCACTCAGCGTCCAGGTGCCGGTGCCCGTCTTCGAGACGGTGAGCGCATTGGAAATGTTGCCACTGATCTCCCCGGTGCCTGAACCGGTCAGGATGACGGAGTGAGGACTGTTGGTGAGGTCGTTGGCGTTGACGGCCCCTGAGACGAGGAGTTGACTGGCAGCAGCGGCTTCAAAGGTGAGGGTTGAGCCTTCGACCGCCTGCACCAGGCCTGCCCAGGTGTTGTTGCCTTCGATGCTTGCCAAATAAGGTGTAATCAGCCATTCCCCGGTCACGGTGATGCCGCCCGAGAGATCCAATCGTGTGCCAGAGATGAGGCGGGTGCGCCCGGCGGTGCTGCCCAGGGCCTGCGCGTGACGGATGTCGAGAGTTCCCTGATTGACCAGCGTTTCGCCCTCATAGGTGCTCGGACCCGCGAGGACGAGCCTGCCCGTGCCGGTTTTTGTCAGGGCTCCCACGCCACTGATCGGCCCGGTTAAATACGTGGTGCCAGTCTGGGTGTCCAGGGTGCCACCCCCGCTATTCAGTGTGATGCCACGATTGGCATTCAGGGAGGGCGTGGCCGCAGAGCCAGTGTAGGCGAACTGCAGAGTGCCTCCATTGAAGATCAGATGGTCAGCATCCAAAACCGCAGGTGCTGCCCCCAGGCTGGCGTCGGCCGAGATGCGCAGGATGCCCCCATTCAAGACCGTTCCGCCCGTGTAGGTGCTGGTCGTGCCGGTGAGGATCTGTGTGCCGCTGCCTTCTTTCACCAAGGTCAGTGCACCCCCCCCTGCGCCATCGACCAACAGCCCCCGAAAGGTCTGCGTCGTGGTTCCACGAATGGTGAGGCTAGCAGGTGTGGCGCTGGCGTTTTGCACCGTCACCACGTCCGTTGCGTTCACCGTCGAAAGCCCACTGATCGTGGGTGAAAAGCCGTTGAGCGTTACGGTCTTGGCATTGGTGTTGTTTGAAAAGCTGAGCAGATTTGGCGTGGTGGCATTCAGCGCACCGGCACTGCCGAGACGCAGGAACCCTGAGCTCACTTCGACACCCCCGGTGAAGGTGTTGTTACCACTCAAGACAATGGTGCCTGCCGTGCCATTGATGTTGATAGACAGGGTCCGACTGCCTCCGCTTTCTCCGATGTTGCCCGCCAGGGTGCCCGTGGGGCTGCTGGCTGTATTGGCAGAGACTGCGGCATTGGCCATCAACGTCACCGGACCCGAGAGCGTGCGGTTTTGATCGAAGCGAATGGCCCCACGGCTGGAATTGCCATTGCCCGCAAGTTGCAGACCCACATTCATGGCCGTGGTCTGGCTGTAGTTGATGACCAAGGTGTTGCCGCTTTGGACGTCGATGGTGCTCAGGTTGTTGATCGCACCGAGCTGCGTCACGTTTAAAAAGTAACCGCCCGAGCTGCCCGACACGGCATTCATCAAGGTCAGGGTGCCTGTCCAGGTATTGGCCCCACCCAGATGCAGGAGAGCGGTGTCTGTGCCGATCTTCTCCAGGTTGATGTTGTTCCCTGACAACACGGAATTGATGTTGATGCGCCCTGTGCCTGTGTTGGAGGTGCCATTGGCGACGCGGATGAAGGCCCCGTCCGTTAGTGCAATCGTGCCCCCTGCGATCTGGTAAGCCACATTGGTCCCCGTCAGGTCGATGGCATTGAACCGCAGTCCCCCTGCATTCACCGTGCCCGAAACATTCACCGTGCCTGCCAATCCTCCGTTCCCAAAGATGGCGGTGTCGTTGTTGGCATTGTTCCAAGTCGTGTTGACGCCGCCATCCGCCCAGTTGCCACCGCCATTGATCCAGGTTCCACCGCCATCGGTGACCCCCGCTCCCCCCGAACCATTGGAATCCCATTGCAGCGACGCTCCGAAAGCAGTGCTGGCCACCAAACAAGACGCCACCAGAGAAGTGAGCAGTCGAAAGGGATGATTCAGACCACGCAGGAGCGGGCCGTGACGCGAGTTCAAGGCAAAAGGGTTCATGGGGGGCGTCGAGGTTAGGCCACGTTCCCCCTCTTTTCACCCAAAACCGTGTTTCTTTACCGAACGATAAAGAATCAAGCATGCCAACACTGCGACGTATTCGTTCACGGCCGTCTATGCCCTGCCCTGCGTGTGTTCCTTTTTTGACGACTCGCAGGGTTGCGGCGGCTTTTTGCGGGTCTGCAGCGGCTTTTTGGGGGTCTGCAGTGGCTGCAGAGGCGGATCCAGCGGCTTTTTGGGGGTCTGCAGTGACTGCAGAGGCGGATGCAGCGGCTTTTTGGGGGTCTGCAGTGACTGCAGAGGCGGAT
>JAIXVB010000568.1 GCA_027483245.1 Verrucomicrobiaceae bacterium
ATCGGTCTGGATTTGGAGAACTATCGGTGGCTGCTGTGGGCTTTTGCGACAGCTGGCGTGCTCTCGGGCTGGTGGACGTATGGCCTGCCCGCGACTCAGTGGGACATTGATGAAGATGCGCCCTCGGGACTCTGGTCAGCGCTGCGCTGGGTAAAGGAAGATCGTGATTTTCGCACCCTGCTCATTTCTTGGATGATGATGGGCGTGGGCAATCTCGTCGCGGCTTGTCTCTTCGTGGAATATTTGGCGAATCCCAAACATGGCATCAATCTGCCAGGGCGCGATGTCGCCTGGATCACGGGCGTGGTGCCGGTCATTTTCCGCATGCTTTGCAGCTATCCCTGGGGGCTGATTTATGACAAAGTCGGGCTGTTCACCGTCCGCACGATCCTCAATCTGATCTTTGCTGCGGGCATCTTGACCTTTTATCTCGGCGATAACGTGATCACCTGGAGCATCGGCATGGCCCTTTGGGGAACGGCCAATGCAGGCGGCAACGTGACCTGGGGTCTCTGGGTCACCAAACTGGCCCCCAAACACGCCGTGGCCGAATACATGAGCGTGCACACCTTTCTCACTGGATTGCGCGGTTTGCTGGCCCCGTATTTGGCCTTTGCCGCCATCGGGGTCATGTCGTTCCAAACTTTGGCCGTTCTCTGCGGCATCGCCATCATCGCCGCCAGTGCCTTCATCACGGTGCGAGCCCGTGGCAGCGATGACGAAACGCGCCGCCGACTTGGGCCGCGAGAGAGGCTTTGATCAGGAATCAGTTTTCACGATCCTATTTTCAGTCCATCTCATCGTGTGCCGCCCCTGCTGACGGTGATCCTCAACTCCGATTCCTATGCAACGCACTGCCATTCTCAACGTCGTCGGTCTGACGCGCCGCCTCATCAGTGAGCATACGCCGAATATCCGCGCTTTTGTGGAGCGGAACCGTTTAGCACTGGTCGAGCCCGTCCTGCCTGCGGTCACCTGCACGGCCCAGGCGACCTACTTCACCGGCAAACTGCCCCGAGATCATGGCATCGTGGCCAATGGCTGGTATGATCGAGATTACGCCGAGCCTCGTTTTTGGAAACAGCCCGAGCAACTCGTTCAGGCGGACAAGCTCTGGGATCTATTGCGCAAGCAGGACCCTGACTTCACCTGCGCCAAGGTCTTTTGGTGGTTCAACATGCACTCCACGGCGGATTTCACGGTGACGCCGAGACCACTGTATCTTTCGGATGGAGGCAAGGTCTTCGACATTCACACGCAACCCATGGGCATGCGGGACCGATTGAAAAAGGAGCTGGGGCCATTCCCTTTCATGAACTTTTGGGGACCTGCCTCGGGCATTGAATCGACCCAATGGATCGCCGCCAGCGCCAAATGGATCGAAGAAAAACACTGGCCTTCGCTCAGCCTCGTTTATCTGCCTCATCTGGATTACAACCTGCAGCGAGTGGGACTCGACATGGAGCTCATCGCCCAAGACTTAAAGCAGATCGATGACGTGGTGGGAGACCTGATCAAGTTTTATGAACGCCGCCAGATTCAGGTGATCTTGCTGTCTGAATATGGCATCACGAGCGTGGATCGCCCCGTGCATTTGAACCGCGTTTTTCGCGAGAAAGGTTGGTTATCCATCAAAGATGAACTGGGCACGGAAACCCTGGATCTGGGCGGCAGTCGTGCCTTTGCCATCGCAGATCACCAGCTGGCGCATGTTTATGTGAACGATCCCGCCATGCTTGAGGAAGTGCGTCAAACCCTGGAACAAACACCCGGGGTTCAACAAGTTCTTGGCAAAGTGGAGAAACACTATGCGGGCCTCAATCATGAGCGCTCTGGCGATCTCGTCGCGGTGGCCGATGCGCGCAGTTGGTTCACCTATTATTATTGGCAGGACGATGCTCTCGCGCCGGAATTTGCCCGCTGCGTGGATATCCACCGCAAGTCTGGTTACGACCCCGTCGAGCTCTTCATCGATCCGCAGATTCGTTTTCCCAAACTCAAGGTCGGCCTCAAGCTGGCGCGCAAGCTGATGGGATTTCGCATGAAGATGGATCTGATCCCTCTCGACGCCACGCTGGTCAAAGGCAGCCACGGGCGCGTGCCTGAAGATGCCGAGGACTGGCCCGTCTTGATCGGCCCACTTCCTCACCTGCCCACCCAATCTTCACTGCAACCCCAGCAGGTCTGCGGTCATCTTTATGAAGCGTGTTCTCGGGTGAGTTAAGCACTGAAACGCGCACCGCTGATCACTTCAATCCACCGATCTTGCAGCCTTGCGCTGGCAGCTGTGGAGTGGGCGCGGGTTTGCCGACGAGCACAGCATCCAGGGCAGCTCGGAGATCCTTGGTCAAAGCAGCCCGTTGGCGTTTGGTCGGACCGAGATAGAGGTCATTGATGCGGCCTTTGTAAAGCACATCACCCGTCGGTGAAAGGATCACCGCTTCAGGAGTAACGGAGGCTTGAACCCGCTTCGCCAAACGCTGATCACGGTCCACCAACACACGGGCCTTCACCGCCGACATCTCGGCATGCTGAAAGGCCACCTCCACCGTGATCTCGGAGTCTGAGTGAATGAGGCTCACTTCAGCACGATCCGCATACTCGGCAGCGATCGCATTGATCTCTGGCATGAAAGGACGCGTGGTGGAGCAGAAGGGGGAAACAAAAAACAGCACGATGGCTTTTTTATCCCCGGCCACCAACGGCATGTGCTGTTTGCCATCGGTCCCCTGGAGTTCCAGCGGTGGTTCAGCGGCAAACAAAGACAGAGAAAAGAGGGCCCAAAGGCAGGTCAGAAGCTTCATGTGGATTTCACCTCAACGATGGCCTGGGATGGGATCTTTGCCACGGCTTCTTAAGCCCCCAGCCAGAACCGATGGTTGACGCTCCCCGAGTCCTGCACTATGCACTTTGACCCGGCGCGCTTCCTGCTGCGTCGGGATGTTCAAATCCCACTCCCTCAAAACAATGGTCAAAATCGGCATCAATGGTTTCGGGCGCATCGGCCGCCTCGTGTTTCGCGCAATCTGTGATCAGGGTCTCCTCGGCAAGGAGATTGAAGTCGTCGCCGTGAACGACCTCGTGCCTGCGGACAATCTCGCTTACCTCGTCAAATACGACTCCACACAAGGCAAGGCGAAGGAAGAAGTTTATTCCAAAAAGAGCAGCCCAGAATTGGCTGAAGATGACATCCTGGTTGTGGATGGTCATGAGATCAAATGCCTCGCCGTTCGTGCAGGTCCTTCCGCACTGCCTTGGAAAGAACTCGGCGTGGACATCGTCATCGAATCCACCGGTCTTTTCACCGAGCGCAGCAAGGCTCAAGGTCACATCGACGCAGGCGCCAAGAAGGTCATCATCTCTGCTCCAGGCAAGGAAGAAGACATCACCATCGTGATGGGCGTGAACCATGAGAAGTATGATGCGGCCAATCACCACGTCATTTCCAACGCCAGCTGCACCACCAACTGCTTGGCTCCTGTCGTTCACGTGCTCCTGAAAGAGGGTTTCGGCGTCGCTGAAGGCCTCATGACCACGATTCACAGCTACACCGCCACCCAGAAGACAGTGGACGGCCCAAGCGCCAAGGATTGGAAAGGTGGCCGCAGCGCTGCCATCAACATCATCCCAAGCAGCACTGGCGCCGCCAAAGCGGTCGGTCTGGCCATCCCTGAAGTGAAAGGCAAGCTCACCGGCATGTCCTTCCGTGTTCCGACTCCAACCGTCTCCGTGGTGGACCTCACCGTGAAGACTGAGAAAGAAACCAGCTACAAGGAAATCAGCGCCGCCATGAAGAAGGCCAGCGAAACTTACCTCAAGGGTATCCTCGGCTGGACAAGCGACGAAGTGGTGAGCACCGACTTCATCCATGACCAGAGCAGCTCCGTCTTTGACGCTGGCTCAGGCATCGAGCTGAACAGCAAGTTCTTCAAGCTCGTCAGCTGGTATGACAATGAGTGGGGCTACTCCAACCGAGTCGTCGATCTCGTGAAATACATCGTGAGCAAGGGGCTGTAATCCTCAGAAAACAGCAATCCTTTTCAAACCCACACGGGCCGGCTCGCGAGAGTCCGGCCCGTTTTCTTTTCCCCTTCAGCATCGGGCCCGAGCCCCATTCTTAAACACTCCCATGAATACCTCCTCCATGACTTCTCCACTTCGCTCCATTCATCGTGTCGGCCTCTCCAAGCGACAGAACCTGCCCTCCCTCACGCAGCCGCCCTCACCTTCATAGTTTTTGATTCCCACCGTCGCGCGCCCGGCCAATCGCGCCCAACCATGTCGCTTTTAATTTCCCAACTTCGCAGTTTACCCAGGCCCTTTTGGATTCTTGTCGGGGCTACCTTTGTCAATCGGTTCGGCGTTTTCGTGTGGCCGTTCCTGACCATCTTTATCACACGTCACGGCAACACCGCCGCCCAGGCAGGCTGGGCCGTGTCGAGTTACTCAGCCGGTGCTTTTGGGGCCGCTTGGCTCGGCGGCTGGCTGGCCGATAGGCTCGGACGAAATGTCACCATGGCCCTGTCCGCACTCGGCAGCGCTGCTTGCATGATGGCCCTGTCTCAGGCCGCGGACTGGCGCGTGCTCTGCGGCATCGCTTTTGTCACGGGACTGGTCGCTGAAGCAGGAAATCCCGCTGGCAATGCCCTGATCCAGGATCTGGTGCCGCCGGAGCAGCGTGTCACCGCCTTCGCGGTCCAACGCTTCGCCATCAACCTTGGCTGGTCATTTGGTCCAGCGGTGGCCGGTTTGTTGGCAGAGGGTTCGTTCTTCTGGCTCTTCCTTGTGGACGCGCTGACCTCCGCCTTTTTCGGCATCATTGCCTGGACGTATCTGCCAAAAGGAACTCGCACCGCAGCGCACGTCGCAGGTTGGGGGCATGCCTGGGCTTCGATCCGGGTGAATCGTCCCTTTCTGGCGCTCGCCGCCGCCTGTTTGGCAGTGTCCTGGGTTTTCCGCCAGAGCGTGACGAGCTTTCCGCTGCATTTCGAGCGCAGCGGATTACCGACCTCATGGTGTGGACTGGTTTTGGCTCTGAATGGCGTCATGATCTGCCTGCTGGAAGTGCCCTTGGCCTCTCTGACCCGGACTTGGCCGGTGCGCATCATGCTGGCCCTGGGTTACGTGCTGATGGGTGGCAGTTACTTGCTGCTCACAGGGAACACCACGCTGACCTTTTTTGTGCTGATGATGGTGGTTTTCACCACTGGAGAAATGTTCGCCTTTTCACGCCAACAGGCTTATGCGGCCAGCCTCGCACCCGAAGACATGCGTGGCAGATACTCGGGGTTCCTGAGCTTTGCTTGGTCCATCGGAGGCATCGTCAGTTCGATCATCGCTCTGGATCTGTATGAAACCAGCCCTGATCAGGTTTGGCTCAGCAGCGCCATACTCGGTGGAGTCGCGGCCGTTTTGATCCTGCTGAGACGAAGGGCCTCTTCGAGTGTGTGATCAATTTCAAAAGAGGTTTAGCAGGAAAGGTCCGGCAAAGAATGCCGGGCCTCCCTGCCCTGTCACTTCAGATCCAAGCACACGGTGCTGCCTTCGTTGTTTTTGCAGAGCAGGCGGCGATGGCTGAGAACGGGCTGGACCCAGCATTTGCCACTGAGGACTTGGGCACGGTGTTGAATGTCGAGTTGATCGGCATGCACTTGGGCGAGCACGAGTTCGCCTTTGCTGGTGAGCAAGAGGGCGTGACCATCGGCGGTGATGAGGCCTGTGCCCTTGTCGATGTCTGTGTTTTTCCAGAGGGTGGTGCCAGTGCTGAGGTCGAGCAATCGGAGGTCGTTCGCGCCGCGGACTTGATCGTTGAAGACAAGCAGTTTGTTTGCCCTCACCGGTAGGCCCGAGTTGAAGAGCAGGCCGATGTCGCGATCACTCCAGAGTTCGGTGAGAGCGAGTTCGTCGGCTTTCAGGGCGCGGGCCCCCATGTTGCCCGTGTGCGAGATGAAAAGGATGTCTCCGCTGAGCACGGGGGTGGCGCAGTTGCAGAAGTCGCGGGTCTCGGTGGCGTGGCGTGAGATGAGCTCGCCATCAGCAGCGGCGCGAAGTTCGAGGCCCTGACCTTTGAACAGAACGAGGGTTTCTGTGCCATGGAGCTTGGAGATGAAAGGGGTGGCGTAACCGGCCTCGCCATCGCCCGTTTTCCAGATGACGGTGCCCGTGGCGGCATCGAGACAAAGATTGGAGCTGCCCTGGCTTCCAGCATCAAGGTAAAGGCGGCCTTCGTGGACGCAAGGGCTGCTGCTGAAGCCATAGACGGGGCGCTTGCCGCCGAAGTCGTCGATGAGATGCTTTTGCCAGATCACAACTCCGGTTTCGGCATTCAGGCAGAGGACATGTCCATCGCGGCTGATGAACCAGGCTTTATCGTCGATGACAGTGGGCGTGGAAGCCGGGCCATAGGGGACGATGGACATCTCGTGGCACTTTGTAGGCACGGGCATTTCATGCTTCCAGATCGCTTTGCCGGTTTCGAGATCGAGGCAGACGAGGGTGTCTTTGTCAGCTCCGTCGTTCCCAGAAGCAAAAACGCGGTCTTTGAGGACCGCGAAGGAAGATAGACCTTTGCCGAGTTCAGTTTTCCAGAGAACGGGCGGCCCGTCGGCGGGCCACTTCGTATTCCACCCGACTTCCGGGGTGGTGCAGTCGCCACTAGGCCCCTGGTAGCGGGGCCAGTCGGATTCGGCAGCGGGTAGGTTGGTCGGCCAAACAAGACTGGTAGCTTTGCTTTCCGCGGATCTGGGCTTGGGAGCTTCTTCTGCGAGTGGGACGCTGTCTTTTGCAGGTAACTCAATGACTTCAGGGGAGGTCTTTTTTCCGTCCCGGCTTTCACCGCCAAGGGCGATGAGTTTGCCCTTGCCGCCGCTGACGAGGCGATGGAAAAAGCGCGGGTGCTGGAGCTTCACCAGCGGTGTCCAGCCGCTGTCCCGGAGTTCCAGGAGCACACCGGCTGCTCCACTGGCAAAGAGGCGGCCCTCATGTGAGACGGCCGCGAAACCAAAGCCACCAAGTTTGTCCGAGGGCAGCTTGGGGCCTTCGCTCCATTGACCGGTGGTAGTGTCGAGCACGGAGACGAGGGTGACGATGTCTTCATCGCTATCCATGCCGCCAATGGCGTAGAGTTTGGTGCCAATACTGTGAACGGCGAGGGCTCGGCGCTCAAAGGGTTGCGGATGCGTTTGCCAAGAGGCATCGGCTTTGGCGAGATCGAGGGTGAGGTAGGTGTTGTGCCACTTCAGATCCGAATCCCCAAGCAGCGCCCAGCCGCCGATGACATAAAGCGTGTCACCAATAACGATGCTGTCATGGCTGGAACGGCGTTCGGGCAGTTTGGGCAAAGCGTGCCATTTTTTGTCAGCCACGTCGTAGCGTGCGGCGGTTTCGCTGGACCAGAGATCCTGCTTCTCACCCTTCGCATTCTTTGCGGCCATGCCCCCGATGCGGATGACACCCTTATCGGTGGCGATGAGCGAGGCCCCCTGGGCAGGTTCGTCCTTTGCGAGCACTTCCCATTCTTTCAACCCGGCCTGCCAGTGAAAGAAATCACCGTGGACTTCATCGCGATTGTACTTGTGTCGCGTGCCGCTATGACCGCCATAAATATAGACGCTACCGCTTTCAGTAGCTGCAGCGCCAAAGCTAGCGACGGGGAGAGGCAGATCAGGAGGAGCCTCCGCCAGGGTGATGCCGACGAGGGAGGTGAAAAGGAGGAAGAGAGGTTTCATGAAGGATTCCATCTTTGGGCAGAACGTGAAAAGTTTTGAGGGCTCGCGCCAAAGCATGCGCTGCCTAACACTACGAAGAGACAGGCCGCTTTCGGCTGTTTATCACGAACTAACGGCGGCTTGTTATTTCTCTTCGCTGGTCGGTGCATCGACCTTCCAGCAGAGGCTAGCGCTGTGGCTGGCGATCTCGTAGGCCTGGCCTTGGAACTCGCCAGGAGCAGCTTCGGAGTGGCGACCGAGGGTTAGCAGGCAGAGGCCTGCTTTTTTCACTTCGGGGAGCTGCACATGGCCGGTGGCATCGGTGGTCAGAGTCAGAGTGTCCGCACCCGGGGCATGGAATTTCAGTTCCACTCCGGCGGCGACGGGCTTGCCTTTGAAGCTGACGAGGATCTGGCCGGGCTTCGCAGCGCTGGGCAGGAGGTCCAGCGTGGTCAGCGGAATCTCTGCCACGGGCCGGGAGGCTGGCCACCAGCGGGCGTGGAAGATGGGACGTCGGCCGGGGGCATCACCACGCTTCATGACGGCATAATCGCTCTTAGCACTGGCGGGTTCGGTGTCCTTCGAACCGGCGACAAGGTAGTGATCTGCCTTTTTAGCGAGGGTGAAGGGCACGGGCTCACCCGCCTTCAAGGTTATGGCGGTGGGATGGATGAGGGAGTCAAGATGACCAGGTGAAGTCTCGGGCGCATCTCCCCACTCGCCAAAGCGCAGGGAGAGCTGGCCGTCTGGCAGCGGTTCCAACCACACACTGTGGGCGAGCAGTGCCGTTGGCGGAGTGAGCAAAATGAGGAAGCTGGCGAAGAGGAGTCGAAAGGAAACAATCATGGGAGGGAAAAATTTCATGGGTTTTAAGCGCGTGCTTTGGTCAGAATGACGAAGTTTAACGGTGGTTTGCGTTTTGGGAGCGGCTGCAGCCAACCGGTCACCGAACTTTGTTTTGAGCAGAAAGATGGGACACCCATTTGCTCGGCGAGATGCCTTTTTCCTCTCCAAAGGCACGGCTGAAATGGGAGAAGCTGCGGTAGCCTACCTCCAACGCGGCTTCAGAGACGTTGCAGCGTCCGGTGGCGATGAGTTCGGCAGCACGATCGATCTTCGCTCGCCTGATCCAGAGCATCAGGGGCTGACCCGTCACTTGGGCAAAGGTGCGACTGAGGTAATGCGGGCTGCATGAGGCCACGCGGGCCAGATCCTCCAGCGTGTGATCGTCATCCAAATGCCGGAGCACCTCCGTTTTCACCTTTTCCACTCTGTCCAAAGCAGCTCGCTCGGCACGAGTCATGATGTTTTCCTGAGGCTCGTCGGACGGCGAAGAGGAGAAAAGCTCCGAAATGAGGAAGTCGGTGAGACGAGCCCCCTCCATGAGCTTGCGGGCTGCGATGCAGAGGTGCGGAGCCATGAGGGTGCGCGCCCAGGTCTGGTCGTCCGGTTTCAACGGTCGTCCTTGAGCAACCATGGGATCAAAGGGTGCCGAGATTAGGCGTTGTGCCTGACCGGTGAGCTGACTCCCGGCCTCCCGCAGGTGGTCTGCCAGCCAAGTGTGAGGATAACAAAGCGTGAGACACTCATGCCTGTCCCGGCTCGTGGTGCGGATGGCGGCGGTGATGCCTCGTGAAAAGGCCAGTGTTTGTGCCCTGAGTAGAAAATCACGGCCTCCCGGCAAGGTCAGCCTCCCTTCTCCCGCGAAATTCAGATGCACGCAGAGGCAGTCGCTGGCGAGTGCTTCAGGCCATCCCATGGCGCTTCCAGATTGGCTAGAAAACCAGACGCGTGTGGGTTGAGCAGGGTTGGCAGAGATCTTTTGCACCAAAGAGTATTGAGTATCAGTCGCGATAAAGGGTGGTGATGGATGCTTCAATCCGCAACGCAGTTTGGACTGTTGTTCATTTGTGAGGCTTTGTCGGCCCTTTGCGAAATGACAATCCGCCACCATTTCCGGGCACGGCGGGCGAAGCATGGGGGTTGGGGGTCGGTCATGAGAGGCGAACCTTGTTGAAAAGGAATCTCATCATGAAAAAACGCCTCCTTCCCTGTCTCGCCGCGCTATGGACTGCTCTAAGCAGTGCCAGTGCGGCAACCTTCACCTTGGATCAAGTGTCCAATGTCGTCACTCCCAGCACCCAGGGTGCGGCAAACACCACTTGGTTTGGCTGGGAGTCCTTTGATGATCCAGGCGCGGGCAATCCGATCAACGACAACACGCCTGACATCGGCACAGATCCAGGCGGGGTGAGGTTTCAGACCGTCAACGGCGAGAACCACCGGGCCGGCTCGGGCAATCTCTATTTCCCGACCTCAGGCAATACACTCTATGAAAAGGTGACCGTCAAAACGAGTGGCACGGTCGGGACCTCGGGCACGACCACCATCATCGCGCAATTCATCACCTCGCTGCCGGGAGACTTCCCTGGAGCCATCACCATGAGTTCCATCAATGGCGTGCTCCCCACCGTCGTGAGGGCAATCAATGCCGCAGGCAGCGGTCAGGTCTGGGCCAAGTGGGTCATCCCTGGCAATGCGGAAACTTACGAATTCACGATCACGGGGGCGCCTCTGGTCGCTCACTACAGCATGAACCGCCTGGTGGTGGACACGCACTGGAGTAGCAGCACACCCCAGCCGGACGTTATGGTGGCCGCCTCACCGCCGACTTTTAAAATGGACCAAGAGACGAGTGTGGTCACTCCGACCACTCGAGGCAGCGCCAACACCACCCACTTTGGCTGGGAAACCTTTTGCGAGGTTGGCTTCGACAACGTGCCGATCAACGACACCACCCCAGACATCGGCACGGCCACGGGGGTTAGCTTCATCACCACCAACGCCGAAGACCACATCAGCAGCAGCCGCAACCTTTATGTCGGCGCTGGCACACTGGCGGAAGAAGTCACCGTCGTCACCGATGGCACGGTCGGCAGCGGCTTCACCACCATCATCGCCCAAGCGGTGACGGCCTTTGGCGGTTTCCCGAATGCCAGCCTCACCTTCAGCAGCATCAATGGCGTGGTCCCTCAAGTCGTGCAGACCACTAACATCGCTGGCAAAGGCCAAGTCTGGGCCAAATGGAAACTCCCTGGCAATCAGGCCAGCTACACTTTCACGGTTACTGGCCCCACGGGCGTCACTGGCTGGAGCTTTGACAAATTCATCGTGGACACACTCTGGAGCGCCACGGTTTACCAGCCTGATCGCATGACGGCAGGCAATGCTGCCCTGCTGGCCACGGTGGACCAAGTCCCCGATGTGCTGGCCCCTAGTTCGCGTGGCAATGCCAACACAACTTGGTTTGGCTGGGAAACCTTCACCAATCCTGCGGGCAACGCAGTCGATCCGATCAACGATGACTCTCCCGACATCGGCACGCCGACCGTTGGAGCCAGCATCGTCACCCAAAGCACCGAGGACCACCTCAGCAGCACCGGCAATATTTACGTCGGCAGCAATGGGCAGCAGCTCAATGAACTCGTGACCGTGGTGACAAACGCACCTGTCGGCACAGCGGCCAACAGCGGCACCACCACCATCATCGCCCAAGCCGTGGCTCAGGCAGGAGCCATCCGCACACCGATCCATTTTGGCAGCATCCAAGGCATCGCACCGACGATCGTCACGGCGACCAACAGCGCAGGCAAAGGCCAGATCTGGGCGAAGTGGGTCATCCCAGGCAATCCTGCCAGCAGCTACACTTTCCCCATCACGTCTGACACCGTGACCGGACCTGCGGTCAGCATTAGCATCGACCGCCTCGTGGTGGACACTGTTTGGAAGCTCTCCGGCTCGCAGCCCGATACTGTGCGCAGTACCACACCGCCTGCGGCAAATGTGATGAGCGACGTCTCAGGTCTGGTCACGCCAAGCACACGCGGCAATGTGAAGACCACCTCGTTTGGCTGGGAAACCTTCAACGATGTCAACAACCGCACAGCGCCCGTTGTCATCAACGACAGCACACCTGACCTCGGTTACACCACCACGGCAGGAGCGAACTTCCAGACCACCAATGGTGAAACGCACCTCCTGGGCAGCGGCAATGTTTACTTTTTCGCGGGCACGCTGGCTGAGCAGATCACGGTGCCGACGAATGGCACGATCGGCAGCGGCTTCACCACCCTCATTTTGCAAATCGCATCGGCCTCTGGTTTCGGAGGTTTTGCGGATAACATCACCCTCGGTAACATCAACGGCATCGCGCCGGAGATTGTGCAGTCGATCAACTCCTCTGGTGCAGGCCAGCTTTGGGCCAAGTGGAAGATCCCCGGCAACCAAGCCACCTACACGATCCCCGTCAGCGGCCCGACAGGACAGGCGCACTTCAGCTTCGACAAAGTCATGGTGGACACCCTGTGGAGCGCTACAGGTTACCAGGGCGACTCCATGGCCGAGGCTCCACCGAGCATCACCACCGCCTCTCCGCTGCCAGTGGCTGGATTGAATGTGGCTTACTCCACAGCGCTCGCTGCCACGGGTGGCACAGCTCCTTACAGCTTCACTCTTTCGGCCGGCACACTCCCCGTCGGTTTGTCTCTGACTTCGGCGGGCATTGTTGAAGGCAGCGCCACGGCTGCGGGGACCTCCAGCTTCACCGTCCAGGTCGCCGATGCGAATGGCCTTACCACCACGAAGATCTTTGACCTCAGCATCACCACTACGCCTGAGATCATCACGACCACACTCGCGAATGGCCTCAGCGGTACTGTTTACAATGCCACACTGTCCGTCACTGGCGGCACCACGGCCTACACCTGGAGCGTCTCCGCAGGCGCTCTGCCGACGGGTCTTACCCTGAGCAGCAACGGCGAACTCAGCGGCACTCCCACCGTGGCCGGAGTTTTCCCATTCACCGTCGAAGTGAAGGACGCCAATGGCTTCTCAGACACACAGGAGCTTTCCCTCACGCTGATCAATCTCACCATCACCAGCACCACCCCGCTCCACGGTGGAGTGAAAGCTGTGGCCTACTCAAAAACGCTGACCGCCACCGGAGGCACTCTGCCCTATTCCTGGACTGTGAGCACAGGCTCGCTGCCAGCAGGCCTCACCCTGAGCACTTCGGGAGTCATCTCTGGCACACCTACAGCTGTAGGCACCTTCACGTTCACGGTTCAGCTTGCGGATGCAGTGCCCTTTGCCGTCACGCGGCAGTTCAGCCTCACGGTCACGGAAAAGTTCATCGCTCCCGTGGTGAATCCGATCAGCTTTGGCAGCACCACCATTGGCGCGACGTTCAGCCACACTCTCACCGCGCTGAACTACCCCAAGACCTTCACGGCAGTCGGCCTACCCAAAGGCCTGAAGATCACGGCAGCCACGGGTGTCATCACGGGTCGCCCCGAGGTCAGCGGCGTCTTCAATGTGCAAGTGCAAGCCACGAACACCGGCGGCAAGAGCCTCATCATCACCGCGCCGCTCATCGTTAAAGCGCTGGATAAAGACCTCGTCGGAGCTTTCACAGGCCTCATCGAACGCGATGCGACCGTAAACGGCCGCGTTGGCAGCAAGCTGGACCTCATTACCACCTCGAAAGGCAGTTTCTCTGCCAAAGTTACGACCGGCACGATCGCCAAATCCGTCACTGGTTTCCTCGCCGCCACGGCGCCGCAGATCACCCTCCCGGTGAATGGTCAAACCCTCACCCTCACGGTGAACGATGCCACGGGTGCCATCACTGGCACACACGGCGCTGCGGTCGTCTCCGGCTGGCGCCACACCTGGAATGCCTTGGCAAATCCAGCCGAGACCCGCGCTGGCTTCTACAGCTTCGCCCTCGATCTGGCTGTGCCCACGAACCTGTCCACCATCCCGCAGGGCAGCGGCTACGCCACCTTCAGCGTCGCCCTCAGTGGAGCCCTCGCCATCGTTGGCAAGGCTGCCGATGGCGAGCCCATCACCAGTGCCGGCGTGCTCGGTCCTGATGGCCAGATCTGCCTCTATGCTTCGCTTTATCGAAACGCAGGTTCCATTCATGGTGAGCTCGCATTGGCTGAAGACGCTGATGGCCACTTCTACGACAACACCCTCACCGGCAGTCCGACCTGGTTCAAACCCACAACCGTGACGCGCACCTACGCCACCACCTTTGGTCCACTGAGCCTCACCGCTGCTGGCGGCTACCTTGGGGCGACCAACCGAGAGATTGTTCTTGGCTTACCTGAGACCGGCGCTGCGCAGCTCAGCTTCACCGATGGCGGTCTCGCAGACTCCGCGACCGATCCCGACGTGGGCTTCACCTTCACCGATGACAACAAAGTCGTCCTGTCCTCCACGAACCCCGGCAAGACAACACTGCTCATCAACAAGAGCACAGGAGCCGTCAGCGGTAAGTTCACCCTCACCGAAACCACCCCACGGCTCGTGAGAAACGTGACCTACCAGGGACAGATCGTGCGCCTCCCCGGTGGTGCCAAGAAAGCCGTCGGTTACTTCCTGCTGACGCAAAAACCAGCCACCGCCACTTCCCTCTTGTTGTCGGGTGGCATTGCCATCACCCAGCCGTAACACCAGATTCCCAACTGTCCCCATCAAGACCCCCAGGCCCATCAGGTCTGGGGGTTTTTGTTTGTTCGCCCGATCGTCCCACAAGCCCCCTAACCCATGTCTCCGTCATTAGGTTATTGGAAAACATGAATGCATCAGAATGGCAGAGGAATGAATTTCATTCCCCTGCCCATGCTTTGAGTTTCACAAAACCAGGCAGAGTCAGACTCAGATTCGCAATCAATCACCAGCTTTGGTCAAGGCGGCAAAAGCAGGCTGCTTTGCTCCAAGCTATCTGAGACTGTGTTTCAAAAAGTCTTTTTCTTGTCTCTGACACTTTGTTCTCCGTGGATCGTGGCCTCACAGGCGCATGCCCAAAGCGGCAGTTTTGTCATTCCTGAAATCCGCTCCGCCGGGGACACGGACTTCGCTTACTGGGATCTCTTTGCACGTCCTCCCGGCTCCCCGGTCAACGTGAACCACAACTACGCCAATCCACCGGCTCTCGCGGATGGTTTCGGAGAGGATGACGACGGCAATCCCACAACAGCCTTCGCCCCACGCGCGACGCTGAAGCAAACCGGCACGCCGAACTGCTTCATCACCTCCTCTGGGGCGATTTACAGCTTCTCGGATCCTCTCGCCTTTGAAATGGATTACACAGCGCCTGCGGAAACTCCGGGAGAGGTCACCAATGTGATCTTCCAGACCCAGAGCGGTGGCGCGCGCCTGAATGTGAACGGCATTGTGCTCCGCTACGTGAGCGGAGGCCTGAGCCATGACATCACCCCGCTCTTCCGTGCCCTCGACGACCCGCAGAGTGGTGCCTTCAGCGAGCGAATCGTCTGCGCCTTTCAGTGGAACCTCACCGGCCTAAACGTGCGCAGCTTCAAGATCGTCTTCGCCACACCGGTCTCGATGCCGCTCTGGCAGGCCCAGCTCGATACAGTGATCGACGAGCCCTTCGAGCAGGAACTGGGTTACCTGCTGGCCACGCGCAGCCGTCCGATCACCCGTCATGACCGCGCCGGATATGTGGATAAAAACCTGCCCGTGACGGCGGATGGCAGGTTCTTCCTCGCGGGCGACAACCTGAACCTGCTGAGTGATCCCGAAGCTGGCTGGATGGGTACCGGTTGGTTATACAATGGCAGTGCCACCACCGGCACCACGCTGCCACTGGTGTTCCCGGCCCAAGACATCACAGTTACGGCGCTCTTTGCCCCGCAGAACTACGCCACTTGGAGAACCTTCCAGTTTTACCACGCGAACGCACTGCTCGGCACTGAGGACGATTACTCAGACGATGCCCTCTCTGCCCCCGCCGTGGATCCTGATGACGACGATCTCGAAAACGCCGGCGAGTATGCCTTTGCCGGGGATCCTTACATCTCCGACGATGCCCACACACGTCCGCAAATGCTTGTCGTGAATGTCGGCGGCACGTTGCATCCCGCGCTACGCTATCGCACGAATGGCGCGCCCCTCGGCGTGGGGGACTGTGCTTTCAAAGTGCGTGTTTCCGGCGATGGAGGCATCTCTTGGCAGGACAACTCGACCATCCCCGGCACCACCGTCACATACCGACGCGAGCTTCAGGCAGACGGTTCGGCGCTGATCACTGAGCGCACCAGCGCAGCACTAAGCAGCTTCGCTGAAATTGACATGGACGTGGACTGGAGCGCGGCCGGGATGGAGGGCGAGCCACGTGCTCCCTTGTCCCTCGGCATCACCGCGGGTGCTGCGCTACCCGCCGGAACCATGGGGGTCACCTACACTCAGGATCTCGGTGCGTTCGGCGGCGCGACTCCCTATGCCTGGGCGATCACTGCGGGTGCACTGCCAGCGGGACTGAGCCTCACGAATGAAGGTCGCCTCACAGGAGTGCCCACCGTCGCAGGGCCGCAAAGTTTCACCGTCGAGTTGGAAGACGCGCTAGGCGACACCGTGAGTCGAGCCTTCACGCTCAATTTGGCACCGTTTGAGATCACCACAACGGGTGCGCTAGCCACCACGTCATTAGGCTCTCCCTTCCATACGCAACTGACCTCCACCGGAGGAACCGGGCCCTACACCTGGAGCCTCGCCTCAGGCAGCAGCCTGCCGGATGGCCTGACCCTCAGCAGCGTGGGCCTGCTTTCGGGCTCACCAGCAGCGCTTGGCAGTTTCGTCTTCACTCTTCAGGTGACCGACTCCACACTGCTGACCGTCAGCAAGGTTTTCACCTTGCGCGTGATCGAACTGGGTGTGCTGTCCCAGACACTGCCCACTGCGGTGATCAAGGTGGCCTACTCTACAGTGCTGACAGGCACTGGCGGCACCATGCCCTATGAATGGACTCTCGTGTCAGGATCACTTCCGGCGGGCATCACCCTCAGCCCATCAGGTCTGCTGTCCGGCACAGCGAACACGGCAAGTGTCTCCCCCTTCACGGTTCAGCTTGAGGATGCCGACGGCTTTACGGCGACCCGCGAGCTTACGCTCAGCGTTTCAAGCACCTACCTGCGGCCCGAGGTGATCGCATCCGCCTTCCCCGTGGCCACAGTGGGTGCGCTTTTCAGCCACAACGTCACCGCGCTGAATTATCCCAAAACCATCACCGCCACGGGTCTGCCAAGGGGGCTGAAGATCACACCGACCACCGGTGTCATCTCGGGTCGGCCCGAGGTCAGCGGGATCTTTAACGTGCAGCTTCAGGCCACCAACACGGGCGGCAAGAGTCTCATCCGCACCGTGCCGCTCTTGGTCAAAGCGCTCGAAAAAAACCTCGTCGGCAGCTTCGTCGGCTTGGTGGATCGGCACCTCACGATCAACCAACGTCTCGGCAGCAAACTCGATCTCACCGTCACCTCCAAAGGCAGCTTCTCCATGAAGCTCACCACGGGCACGAAGGCCGTCAGCACCACCGGCTTCCTCGCTGTCTCGGCACCTCAGATTTCCGCGACTCTAGGCGGCCAGCCTTTGTCGCTGACGCTGAATCCCACGACTGGCGAACTCACTGGCACGCATGGAGCGGCCACGGTCTCCGGCTGGCGCTTCATCTGGAACAAACTCACGCATCCTGCTGACACCCGCGATGGTTACTACAGCTTCGCCATGAATCTGGCTGATGCAGGAGATGACGGCGTGGCCTCCATCCCCCAGGGCAGTGGCTTTGCCACCTTCAGCGTGGCTTTGACCGGAGCCCTGACGATCACTGGCAAAACGGCAGACGGCGAGACCCTCACCAGCGCGGGAGCGCTCGGCCCAGACGGAGAAATTTGCCTGTATGCCCCGCTATACAAGGCTCTAGGCTCACTCATCGGCGGGCTGAAAATCAGCGAAGATCCCTTGGGCGAATTCTGGGAGAACACCCTCACGGGAGAGCTGACTTGGTTCAAACCAACGACAGTCACCCGAACCTATTCCACGACCTTTGGCCCGCTGAATTTGAGTGCATCTGGCAAATACCTGGCCGCGACGAATAGAGAGATCGTTCTCGGACTTCCCGACACGGGGATGGCTCAGTTGAGCTTTAATGACGGCGGTCTGGCAAACTCGGCAACGGACCCGGACCTGAGCTTCACCTACACGGATGACAACAAGGTGCTGCTGCCTGCTGCGAGCCAAAACCCCGGCAAGGTTACGCTGGTCATCAACAAGGCGACGGGAGCCGTGAGTGGCAAGTTTACCCTGACCGAGACCACGCCACCGCTGCTGCGCAGCAATGTTCCTTTCTCAGGTCAGATCGTAAGGCAGGCGGATGGAACTAAAAAGGCGGTCGGTTACTTCCTCCTGCCGCAGCTTCCCGGCACGGCCACGGCCCCCATTTTAAGCGGAGGCATTGTCATCCAATGATAAAGCATCTGCCTCAGCACGAAGCGTCTTGGAGTGCGGCTGCGACGCAGCGTTCGCAGGCCGACGACGGTTGTGGGTCACTCGTGACGTCGAAAGCGGTGTCGCCGCCCCTTCAGAGTTCTGCCACCGCACTCCGGGACGCTGCCGCGCCATCTCCACACCCCAGAAATCAGGGCGGTTTTGCGCTGATCATTGTGATCTCGTTTCTGGCGCTGATGCTGATCCTGACCGTGGGGCTTCTCTCGTCCACTTCCGATGGGAAGAAGATGAGCCATGGAGTCCATGAAGAAGCTCGTGCCCGATGGACGGCGCAAAGCAGCGTGAATTTGGCTCTCGCCCAGCTCCAGGCGGCTACGACGGACACCTTTGATGACGGCTCTCCGAAGCCGTGGACAAGCCAGCCTGGTGCCATCCGGGTGCATAGCATGGATGGCGAACTTGAAAAGATCTATAAGCTCTATTCGTCCAGCAGTCTGACGGCTGATAGCCTCGCAGAAACGGCCAATGATCTGCCTGCGAAATGGCAGACGTTTCCGTCACGATTTGTCGATTTGAACGAGCCGCACACACAGGTGGATGGCAGCCTTCGTTTCCCCATTGTCGATCCCCGGCTGAAGACAAATGATCTGCAGACCTGTGTCGAAGGTTTTGATTATGACCTCGTCGCTGGGGCAGTCGGCCCCGGCAAAAATCCCAACCTGCAGCGGCTGCCGATGCCCGTGCAATGGATCTACCAGCTTCGAAATGGAGAACTCGGCACGATGAATGACAAGGGAAAGATCGTGCTCGCCAATCCTTCCCAAAGACCGACAAAGGACAACCCGATCGTCGCACGCTTTGCCTTCTGGGTGGATGACGAGAGCTGCAAGATCAACATCAACACCGCCTCCGAAGGCTCCTTCTGGGACAGCCCACGCGCGGACACCTCACAGGAGCGTCAGCTCGCACAGACGATCCCTTCACGGCTCGAATACTCGCGGCACCCGGGGCATCCAGCAGGCGTTTGCTTGAGCAGCTTCTTCCTGCCTCATCACAGGATCTATCCCGCGGGATTCGGCGGGCTGAATACCCCGATGAAATCGATGACCGAAGTCGATGCGCGCGATCTTTGGAAGCTGGGTCGCCTCGCCTCCGCCACCCTGGAGGATGGCACCTCGCTCGGCGGCACAAGACATTCCGACTGGACCGTGCTCTGGCCGAAGCGTACGCCTGCCGTCAGCCGTCAGTCACGCTACTCGACGACGGACGAGCTTGTCTTTGATGAAGGCCGCAATGGCCCGCTGGCTAAAGAAGGACGGAACGCCATCCAATCAGCCTCAACCAGCGCCGCCACCGGACGAGTGCAGACCGCTTTCTTTGAGCGCCATCCGGAGGCACGGGAGAGGCTGTCTCGCAGTGACTTCTTCCTGACGGCTACCAGCAGTGCCCCGGAGACCACGCTCTTTGGCACGCCACGGGTGGCCATGTGGCCGGTGAGCACCCAGACCCTGGAAAACGGCAACACGCTCGGTGATCCTCAAACGAGCCGTGACACTGTTTACGGGCACAAGGTGAAGCTCGCCACCACTGTCAAAGATCGCGCCTATGTTGTCCAGAGATCCGAGCCTGGGAACGGCATGAACGACTTCGATCGTCACGGCGGCGGCGGCAACAAGCTCTTGTTTGAGTATCTCCAGCGACTCACCAGCCGCGACATTCCCGGCTTTAAAAAACCCGGCTTCACCAGCTTTGCGGACAAATACGGCCCCGATCGCGATGCCTTGCTCATCGAGATGATGGACTACATCCGCGCTTCGAACTTCGCCGATGGTCAACTCTCACCGACGATGCAGTTTTCCATCCTCTGCCCCGGCGTGGAGCATCACGGCTTCGGGCAGGTCTCCCCACTGCAAATGCGTGTTAAAGCCAGCGAGATGGGCACCAGCAATCACATCCGTGGAATCGGACGCAGCCCCGCCATCAGCGAGGTGGCCCTCATCATCGCCTGCCGTGCGGAAAAAAAGGAGGACGGCAGCATCGTCGGACAACCCACGGACCCTGAGATGCTGGTCAATCCTGGGGATCGAGAGATCGAGGTCGGCTTCTTCGTGGAGCTGTTTGTGCCCGGTCATGGCTGGACGGATTACTGTCCTTTCATCACCACCGGGATGTTTGGCGGCGCGCCAGGAGCCGAGCCAAAAGCTAATGATCCTTTCCCGATGCTATACCTGAATGACCAGCCGCTGCTGCCGTATGGAAACAGCTCTGGAAAAAAGCGCAGCCAGATCAGCAGCGCCGAGTTTCCTCCCTCAGGCTGGCACGGTACCGGGGGCGCCGTTGGTCTCAGGGCACTGAGCGAAGGCGCTCTGGTCTTTCGCTCGGTGATCGTGAAGGCAAATGAAGACGGCAGCCTTCCACCACTCAAGTTCCGAGGCACGGCAGGACAGGCCAACCAGTTGAAAATCGCTCTCTACGATGTGCCCGAAAGTGTCGGACGAGCCGATCTGCTCCAAGTCGTGCCCCTCGTGCTACCCGACATCGGTTTGGACCCGGCTCAAAATGCCGAACAAGAGATCGCGCTACCGACTGTCTCAACGCAGATCACTCATCATGCCCTCGAAAACCGGGCGCATGCGGCCTCCAAAAACTGGCAGCCACTCATCACTCAGGCAGATGTCGTGCAGTCACTCGCGCCCGTGCATGGCGACTACCGCGTGAGCGCCATGCAACGCTGGGTGGAGAGTCGCGGAGAGGGTGCCACGAGCCTTGTCTTCAGCCCCCATCCACAGTGGGGTCAGCAGAGCCACGCGCATACCCTGCGTGATGCCTCCCTGCCCGGCAGTGGGGGGGCAGGGCTCATCCCCGGCATAGCACTGAGCCATCAAACCCAGCCTGATCTGCCCGCCACCCTCGTTTCTGTGGACTCGGACGTGCGTCTCTGGCAGGGGCTGAGCTGGCACACCGGCACCCTCGAAAACGCGCTCAACTTCCTGCGGCTCGACGGTGGACTGCGCGGCTCCGCCTTGCCCTGGATCACCGGAGATTTTGACAATGGCTTTGCTGGAAGTCCTGACGGTGCGTATTGCAACCGCCCCGATGACTGCCATTGGGCCGCCGCGGTAGGCGATGGCACACTGCCCTACTTCGCCAACGTCTCTCTCACTGGCCCCAAAGTGCCGCCTGTCAGTCTTGCTGCCTTCAGCCCGCAGCGTCTGATCCCATCGCCCGTCATGTTTGGCAGCCTACCCACGGGTGTCCGCAGTCAGGTGCCTTGGCAAACTCTGCTGTTCCGGCCTCAGTTGGGTCACTACGGCGCCTCCACCCCGCCCGATCACCTGTTGCTCGATCTCTTCTGGCAGCCCGTGCTGGAGCCCGAGCCGGTCAGCCATGACCTGGAGACCGCCGGCAAGATCAACCTGAACCATCAGATGCTCCCCTTCCGCCACATCACCCGAGCCACAGCCCTGCACGCCGCGATGAAAGCGGAAACTCTGATGGCCATCCCCGATGCCGCCGCTCCGAGTTACAAAGACGGCAGTCAGCCTGCGCAACGTTTCCGCCGTCACATCTCCGCTTCCCACACGCTTGACCTCTGGAAAACCCAAGTCTTCGATCAGGGGAATGTCTTTCTGACCCCGAGCCAAATCTGCGAGCACTACTTGGTCCCCGAAGGCGAAGCCGACAAAGACCAACAAGTCACGGAGGCAGCCATGCGCAGCTTCTGGGAAACCCACCGCCTCACGGGAGACAACACCAAAGAGAAGCCGTATGCCCATCTTCTCCCGCGACTGACGACGCGCTCAAACGCCTACCGTGTTCATTTCATCGCCGAATCATTGGTGAAATCTCGCCAGACCGCTGCAGACACCTTTGATCCTAGCCACGACCGAGTCACCGCACGCAAACAAGGCAACACACTCCTACGCCGCCGCCTGAATCTCGATCACCCAGACCTTCCTGACTACCAGACCGCTGGAAGAACCCAACCTCTGGACGGTTTCTATGAATGGAACCTGAGCACCATGGATTGGTGAAGCCTGACTTGGCGAAGTCACAGCCGTTTTGAAGCTGCTAAGACAAAGAGTCTTCAAACCGATCTCTCCATTCCAAGTCAACGCCTGAGCCTCTGAGGCTACTCAACCACACCGACTTGGCTCGGCTCAAAAAGCTGGATCTGCAGTTTCTCGTTGTATTTGCCGACCTTCCCGGTGGCTTGAATGAGCTTGCCTTCGAGCCCTTCCAGATGCCAATCGGTGCTGGCTTCGAGCTGGCGTTTGTTGATGAAGACATTGAAGTCACTATCTTCAAATTCGATGAGCTTGTGTCCGGCTCCTCCGAGGGAGGCAAGGCGCTTGACCTTGCCGATCACAGTGGCCGTGAGACCATAACGTGCGTCGATCGAGCCCGTGTCCGTGACGTCAATCGCACCGGCGTCACGGGGGACCGTGGCCATGGTTCCTGCCGCGGCAGGCATGGCCGGAGCTGGGGGAGTCGGCGGTGTGGGGGCTGCCGCAGGCATCGGCGTGGCCGGAGGCACGGGAGGAGGTGTGACCGCGGCAGTCGCGGTCGGCGTCGCTGGACTGACCGGGACACTGCCCAGACCGAGGACATCCAAGAGCTGTTTTTTGCTGCGATCCGAGAGCTTGCTGATTTCCAGCGGTTGATCCGCACCGGTGCGCATGGTGAAAAGCACCGTGCCAGGAGTGACCATCTTCACCTGCGCCTCAAACATGCGTCCATCGGCTAAGACCCAAGTTTCGGCGGTTTGTGCCAAGAGGGAGGAGAATCCGAGGACAGGCAGAGTGAGGAGACGCAGGAACAATTTCATGAGGTCAGGCTGGGTGGTTGGCGGTGCGGTGCAAGTCAATTTCTCGACACGCACCGCTCTCCAAGCAGTCTCCATGCCGGAACTTCGGGCGGTCACTTTCGAAAAATGAAATAGACGGCTCCACACATGCAAAAAGCAGCCCAGAGGTAATCCCATTTTAGAGGCTGCTTCATGTAAAACAGCACAAAAGGCACGAAAACCGTGAGCGTGATGACCTCTTGAATGATCTTCAATTGGGGAAGACTCAGGGTTGTGCTGCCGATTCGGTTGGCGGGCACCTGGAGGATGTATTCAAAGAAGGCGATGCCCCAGCTGATGAGGGCCGCCACGAACCAGGGTTTGGCGCGCAGGTCCTTCAAATGCGCATACCAGGCAAAGGTCATGAAGACATTTGCCACCGAGAGCAATCCGATCGCTTTGACAAGAGTCCAATTCATCGGCACTGACTACTCAACAAGGTAAAGGATGCGTCCACAGCTCTCACACTGCGTGAGGGTTTCTTCCGCACGCAGTTGCTGGATGGTGCCCATGATGACCTTCATGTGGCAGCCACCGCAGATGCCATGGGACAGGGCGACGACAGCAGAGTCACCCTTCTTATTGAAGAGGCGATTGTAGAGATCCAGCGTCGAGGCCTCGACAGGCTCCACCAAAGCTTTGCGCTCAGCTTCTTCGGCGGCGAGACGAATCTTCACCCCTTCCGCGCGTTCCGCCAGAAGCTTCAGTTCTTCATTCACACGCCCCTGGGTGAGCGCGAGTTTGGCCTGAGCTTCCTTGAGCACCGCCTTGGCGACTTCAAGCGCTTCCATGTGCTCCAACTCGGTGTCTTCGAGCGCACGGACATCGCCCTCGTAGCGTTTGATTTCATGACCCAGGGCCTGAAACTCATCGTTCTTGCGGGTTTCAAATTGCTGATCGTGCAGGCGTTTGATCGAGTTCTGACGAGTCGCGATGTCGAGCTCGACACTCTTGATCTTCACTTCGATTTCCTTGGCCTTCAGCGAGGCGGATTCCACCGCTTGGGTGTCACCCGCGAGCTGCATCTTCGCCATCGCCTCATTTTTGGGGATGTCCTTGAGTTCCTTTTGCATCGCGCGGATGCGCTGATCGCGTTCTTGGACCTTGAGCAGTTTCGTAATTTCGGGGAGCATTGCTTAAATCATGGCGCAGACAGGGCGGGAGACGCAAGGAACAAAGCCAAGATGCCTACTTCTTCAGACCGGGCTGCGGAAGACCAAGCCCATTCATCTTCACCGCAGGCAACGAGCCGCGGTTTCTCATTTTTTGCGCAGCACACGCACTTTATGTGCCTCACTGTCGCCGATGTAGATTCCCCCATCGGCGTCCGCATAGATGCCATGCAAGCGAGCCATCGGGCACTGGAGGGGATCGCCATCTGGACCATCCCCCTTTTGGCCATTCCCGGCGATGAGTTCGAGATTGCCCGTGCTGGCGTCGATCATCCGAACGGTATGACTCTCACAATCCGCCAGCCATGCATTGCCTGCGGCATCAATGGTGATGCCTTTCGGACCACTGAGCGTCGCCGACTTGGCGGGACCAGCATTGCCCGTCAGACCTTTTTTCCCGGTGCCTGCGACGTGATGAATCTTGCCCGCTTGGAGATCAAACTTGAAGACTTGATTGCCCTCACGCGTGCAGAGCCAGAGATTCCCCTGTTTGTCGAAGTCCAGCGAGCGCGGCCCATTCAAAGGCGTGCCCGCGATGGCGGATCCGTCAGGCGTCGGCCCTGCTTTCCCGGTGCCAGCAAAGGTGCTGATCAGGCCTGTCTTCATGTCGATTTTACGAATCACATGATTGCCGATGTCACAGATGTAAAGATCGCCGTCGGGACCAAACTGAATGCTGTGAGGCTGCTTGAACTGTGCCTTCGCAGCAGGACCGCCATCGCCGCTGTAACCTGGCTGGCCGTTGCCAGCTAGGGTGCTGATGATGCCCGTTTTCATCACGATCTTTCTCACCGCATGGTTTTTCATGTCCACGATGTAAAGGTCACCGGCGGCATCGAATCGGATTTCATGAGGCAGATTAAAACTGGCCTGAAGTGCCGCCCCCCCATCTCCGGTGTATCCCACCTGACCTGAGCCAGCCACCGTTTGAATCGTGCCATCCGGCAAGATTTTGCGGATGCGTTGACCCGTGTATTCACAGAACCATAGGGCACCATCGGGCCCCCGCACGAGACCAAAGGGATTGTCCAACTTGGCTGAAGTGGCAGGACCTCCATCACCACTGAATCCCTTTTCGCCGGTGCCTGCGACGGTGCGGATTGTCCAGTCACCCGCAGAGGCTGACACGGTGAGAGCAAACGTAAAGGCGAGGAGTGAAGAGAGTCGGTTCATGGTCGGGTGTATGAAATGCGAATGAGGGAGGCAAATGCGAGCCCTGATTGGACAATCTTGCGTCTCTTTTCAGAAAAAAAGGCAGCTGAGCTGTTCCCAGGCGTATCCTGCGCCTCATGTCCATCGCCACTCGCCGGGGTGACCAGGGGGAGACCGACCTCCTTTTTGGCCACCGCACCTCGAAGTCTCATCCTCGTGTCCACGCCCTCGGGGCTGTGGACGAACTCAATGCTGCTCTCGGTCCCCTGCGCGTCACAGCGCTGCGCGAAGAAACGCGGGAAATCGTGGCACAGGTTCAGCCTTGGCTCATCAGCCTGATGGGAGAACTCGCCACACCACCCGGGATGGAGGCACGCTACGCTGAAAAGCACCCGCCTTTTGATAGTGACAAAGTGACATGGCTCGACACTTGGGTGGAACGTCTGGAAGCAGGCGGCGCCCTGAAATTCAAAGGCTGGGCTCTGCCTGGCGAAGCCGGTGTCTTGACGGGGACCTATGCAGACATCGCACGAACAGTTTGTCGTCGGGCCGAACGAAACATCGTCGATCTCACCGGCACCGAACAAGCCGTGCCCAATGCGGAAGTCCTGCGTTTTCTGAATCGCTTGGCCGATGTACTTTGGCTGTTGGCACGCTGGGAAGAGCGCACCGCCGCCACGGACTGAGAACGGCCCAGCCTGATCTCATTCTCCGCGTCGGGCCAGTTTGACAGCCAGCTTGTAGTTGCCACGAAATCCATCTCCAAGGGAGCGCGCAAGACGAGTCTCCGCGACTTTATCTCGCGAGCGCACGACCTTGTTGATGTCCCCCAGAGCGGTGTCGTAACGGATGTTGTTCAAGTCATGAAAGACCTCGGTCGCATGAACAGGAAACTCCCTGTGACTCAACTCATTCCAAGCCGCTCGCTGCTCTTCATGAGTATCGACACAGAGCACTCGAATGAGAAACCGCAGCGTACTGAAGGCAGCCCCTGTCCACTCGGGGTGATACGTGAAGGACTTGGCTTTTTCATACGGCATCTCTGCCGCATCGCTCATGCTCGCCAGATTCTCAGGGGTGTAAAAATCGCGCCGCGCGGCCAAGCGACGCAGTGCCGTTTGGGTCGGCCCACCTGGGGTTCCGGCGCGGAAAGACCACAGCTTTTGTCCCTCATCCGCCAACACAAACTCCATGAAGGCAGTCGCTAACTCAGGCTCGGGTGCGCCACGAAACATGGCGATCGGATCGACACTCACCGAACTGCCACCGACCGGCATGACAAAGCCCACGCGTGAACTGCCATCAGCTCGTCGAGTTTCCTCCTCGGTTGAGCGACCGTAATAATCAATGCACATGCCGGCTGCGGCATCTCCACGCGCCACTTCGAGGGGGATTTTGCTCGAGCTATCGCTGAAGTAGCGTGCATTGGCACTGATGCGCTGGATGAGATTCAGACCGGAAATCCAACCTTGGCGCACCCCTTCGGCCTCGATCTCTTCCGGCTTCAGTCGCCCAGGCTCCGCACTCAGCCGAGTGATGGCCAACTGCATCTCCTGCTGGATCAACATTTCAAAAGCCTTGGTCACCGTTGCACTGCGACCAGGATCGGCGAGCGCCAATTGTCCCCGCAGTCTGGGGTCTGCCAAATCACGCCATTGCGTCGGATCTTTTTCGATGCCCAATCGCCGCAGCACATCGCGATTGAAGACGATGCCAAAGCTCGACAAACAAGAGGCGACCCAGCGATCTTGGCCATCGCGGAAGGGCTCACCGCTGACTTTTTCTGGAATGCCTTCTTCCCCAAACCACTGCGGATGTTTCACCCGCAGTCCTGCGATGCCCGTCCCCTGCCCCGCTTGGGCCACCAGCGCGCCGGCTTCGGACTGAATCTGGAAATCATAAGCCCCACCACCAAAGAAAATATCGACCCCGATGCCCACCTCCGATTTCAAGAAAGCCGCGCGTGCTGCATCATTGGCAGGGGCCTTCGGGTTCATGAAATTCTGCGCCACCGCCGGTGTCCAAGGTTGCCCCATTGTCCGCGTCCACAGTTGCTGAAAAGCAGCGCTGTATTCTGACTTCAACATCACGGCGATCTCAGAAGTCCCACCCGGCACACGCCAATCCATGGCTACCGTCTCCCCCGTCCGCGCCTTCCAGTAGCGAGTGAAAGCCTGACCAAACTCCGCCCGCAATCGCTCAGGATGAGGCGTCACAATCACCAGTCGGCGATCATAACGCGCGGGAGCCGTGGACTCACGCGGCTTTAAA
>JAIXVB010000222.1 GCA_027483245.1 Verrucomicrobiaceae bacterium
GCCCGCCAGGAGAAGGTGATCGCTTGGGAGCCGTTGCCAGAAAGCTACCGTCCGATCTATGCCACGGCCATCACGAGCGAGGGCAGTTTTGCGGCGGCGGCTCGGGGCAATCAAATCAGCCTGTATCATCTGCCAACTGGGGCTCTGGTGACGAGGCTCACGGATGAGGCACTGCTCCAATCTGGCCTCTACAAACAACCCGGAGTGGCACATCGCGACATCGTGCCGGCGTTGGTTTTCAGCCCCGATGGCAGCCGTCTGGCTAGCGGGAGTTTTCGTGAGGTGAAGCTGTGGAAACGCACGGTTTCGGCCCCGCGATCCGTCAGCGCTCCAACTTTGCCAGCGGTGGGAAAATTCACCCTCGCTCCTGCGGCTGCGGGCGCGGTGGCTTTGATGGATCAACCCACCGGTAAGGTGCTGCGCGAGCTGAAGCATGGGGGTGCCGTGACCGCCTTTGTGCTCAGTGCCGATCAGCAGCGACTCGCGACGGCAGGGAACGATCACAAACTCAAAATCTGGGAGACGGCGACGGGTAAATTGCAGTTGGAAATTCAGGGCGATTTCACTGCGATGCGCGCGCTGGTGGAGCAGACGGATGTCCTGGCGAAAGCCACGGCGGAGGTCGCGTGGCAGAATCTGGCGATCAAAAAGGAAGAGAAAGAAGTGACGGATTTGGCGGCCCAGTTGAAGAAAGCCAACGAGCTGAACGTGGCGGCCAAAAAAGATCTGGAGACCAAGAGCCAAGCCTTGAAGGCACCCGTGGCGGCGAAGGCGGCAGCAGAAAAGGCGTTAGCTGACATCCAGGCCCAAGCAGCCAACATCCCCGCTGACAAGCCCGATCCGGCGCTCGTTAAAAAACAAACGGAAGCCCTGGCAAAACTGGAGAAAACGAAGTCGGATCTCGTGGTGGTTGAGGAAGCGCTGAAGCGTGCAGAAACGGCGGTTCAAGACACAGCGCGTGAAATTCAAACCGTTACGGCTACGAGCCAAACTGCGGCTGGGCGTGTCACAGCGGCCAAGGCGGCACTGGAAGCTGCGAAGAAGTCGGTCGAGCTGGCCACGGCTGAAAAGAACAACCGAGCCAAGAACCTTTTGAGCGCGGTGCCTACTCTCACAGCGCTGGCTTTTTCACCCAATGGAACACAGATCGCAGGGCTCGATGCGGAAGGGCAGGTGCGTGTTTGGTCGGCAGCCTCGGGACGGCCGATCCGTCAGCAAACGGTGACCACGCTGGGCAAAGTGCAGTCGCTTGTCTGGCCCAGTGCGGAGGGCTGGATCGTCACGGGAGAGAAGGGCAGCGTGCTGATGCCGGATGAATCCCAGGCTGTGTGGAAATTGGAGCGCGTGTTGGGCTCGGGCGATGGCAAGTCGCCGATCTCGGATCGTGTCAATGCGCTGACCTTCACGACCGATGGCAAGACGCTGGCGGTGGGCAGTGGCGAGCCGTCTCGCGGTGGCGACATCACGCTTTGGGATCTCGCATCAGGTAAGATCCAGACGACCTATGAAGAGCGCCATTTGGACAGTGTGTTGACGTTGGATTTCTCACCGGATGGCAAGCTGCTCGCTTCAGGTGGAGCTGACAAAGCCGTGCGCATCACTGACCTGGCCACGGGCAAGATGATCAAGGTTTTCGAAGGCCACACGCATCACGTGCTGGGCGTCGCCTGGCGTGGTGATGGGCGGATGCTGGTCAGTGCCGGTGCGGACAATGTCGTGAAGATTTGGGACTGGACCGTGGGGGATCGGCGCAAGAACGTCGAGGGCTGGGACAAGGAAGTCACGGCGGCGCATTACCTGGGAAACAGCGATCAAATCGCCACGACTTCAGGCGATGGCAAAGTCCGGCTGATCAACAGTGACGGAGTCGAGGTGAAGCTGCTGCAAGGAGTCAAAGGTTTCATGAACGCACTCTCAGCCACGCAGACGGGAGATTGGCTGGTCGCGGGCGGTGATGAGGGCGTGCTGCACGTCTGGGACGTGACGACGGGCAAGGCAACTTTGACTTTGCTGCCTTGATGAGGTCAATCAGTCCGAAAAGACCTCATCCAGGAGCCTAGCAACTACTCCTTGAACTTGCCTTCTTTGGCGAGCTTGGCGCGGAACTTGGAGACCTTGGGGCTGACGACGACGCGGCAGTAACCGGCGTTTGGATTTTTGGCGAAGTAGTCCTGGTGATAATCTTCCGCAGGATAGAACTTTTTCAGCGCCGCGATTTCCGTGGTGAGCGGGCGGTCGAAGTCTTTTTGGGCTGCTTTGGCAGAGGCCTCAGCCGCGGCTTTTTGCTCCTCGCTGGTGTAGTAGATGCCGGAGCGATACTGGGTGCCGATGTCATTGCCCTGCTGATTCAGGGTGGTCGGGTCGTGGGCGACCCAGAAGTAGTCGAGGATGTCCTTGAGGCTGATCACGCTGGGGTCGAACTCGATTTTGATGACCTCATTGTGATTGGTGTCACCGGCGCAGACTTCCTTGTAAGTCGGGTTTTCGGTGAGGCCGTTGCAATAACCGCTGACGACGGTCTTCACGCCTTTGAGCATTTCGTATTGGGCCTCGGTGCACCAGAAGCAGCCACCGCCGAGCACGATGGATTCGGTTTTTACAGAAGGGGCAGGGTCAGCGGCAAGGGCTGGGGCGAGCGCGGTGGACATGGCGGCAAAAAGGGACAGGAGGATTTTCATGGTCGCTGGGTTGGCGTAGTGATTGGCGACTACCATTGCGTTACGACGGTGGTCAAACTTTCAGCTCATGGGAGATGAGGTGCACGAAGTTATTCCAATCTTGTGCGGATTCTGCGTCTTTGCATTTGAACGATGAAATCGACGGAGTCTGTGGCTAAAGGTGCCCATGGACCCAGTGGCCACCCTTTATCACGATCTCGGCGAGGAACGTCTGCGCGCGCTTGTTGCGGCATTTTATCAGCGCGTGCGTGTCGATGATTTGATCGGGCCGATGTATCCGCCGGATGACTGGGCGGGGGCTGAAAAGCGTTTGGCGGACTTTTTGATCTATCGATTCGGCGGCCCGCAGACCTATGTGGAGGAGCGTGGTCACCCGCGGTTGCGAGGTCGGCATCTGCCCTTTTCGATCGGTCTTGCCGAGCGGGATCGCTGGCTGGACCTGATGGGGGCCTCCATGCGTGAGGTGGAGATCCCCGTCGAGCAGGTGCCGTTATTGGGGGCCTTTTTTGCCCAAATCGCTGATTTCATGCGCAATCGAGAAGGTTAATCCGCTGCATTCATCTCATGTCACTGCCCTCTGTCCTCCTGCTGGCCCCATTGCCGGATTTTCTGCTGACGCCCCTGCGCCAGGTCGCGCTCTGCCACGATTATTTTCATGCGGTGGATAAAGATCACCTGCTGGCTGAGATGGGAGCGGAGATCCGAGGGATCGTCATGGCTGGGGGCAGTGTGGCGCCAGTGACTTTGCTGGATCAATTGCCCGCGCTGGAGATCATCAGTGTCTTTGGCGTGGGTTATGATGGCGTGCCGGTGGAGCATTGCCGCAGCCGAGGCGTCCGCGTGACCAACACGCCTGATGTGCTGACGGATGACGTGGCGGACATCGCCGTGGCGCTGGTGCTGATGACCAGTCGTCGGCTGGCGGAGGCTGAGCGTTTTGTTCGTGCGGAGGCCTGGTCACGGGGTGCCTTTCCCCTGGCTCATGCCTTGCGTGGAAAGACCGCCGGTATCCTGGGATTGGGGCGCATTGGCGCGGCGATTGCGCATCGGCTCGCGGCGCATGGACTGTCCATCGCCTATCATGGGCGGCAGCCACAGGCGGTGGAGCATCGTTACTGCGCGACCTTGGTGGAGCTGGCCAGCGTGGCGGATTTCCTCATCGTGGCCTGTCCTGGAGGTGCAAAAACGCATCATCTGGTGAATGCGGAGGTGCTCGCGGCTTTGGGATCGCGCGGCACGCTGATCAACATCGCCCGTGGTTCCGTCGTGGATCAGACCGCACTCATCACCGCGCTGGAACAGGGCATCATCCGCGGAGCAGGCTTGGATGTGTTTGAAAATGAACCGCAGGTGCCTGCCGCACTTCTCACCAGTGAAAAAACGGTGCTGCTGCCGCATGTCGGCAGTGGCACGCACGAGACACGGCAGGCCATGGCGGATCTCTGTGTGGGCAATGTGGCGGCCCACTTGGCTGGGCAGCCGCTCTTGACCCCGGTTTGCTGAAATGTGCGGAAATGTCTGTGAAGTCAGTCTCGACTGGCTTGCTTTGTGCATGCAGGATCGCGCCCGATGTCTTACCGCACCGCTCCCGTCGCCACTTCCCAGATGCCGCCCGGTATCCCGTTCATCATAGGCAATGAGTTAGCGGAGAGGTTCAGTTTTTACGGCATGAGGACCATCCTCATGATCTTCATGACTACGGCGCTGGTCACCCATGACGGGGCGAAGGATCTGATGAGTGAGGCGGAAGCCTCGAAATGGATTCACGCTTACATGGCCGCTGTTTACCTCACGCCGCTGGTTGGGGGGCTGATCGCCGATCTTTGGTTGGGCAAATACAAGACTATTGTTTCCCTCTCCCTCGTCTATTGCCTGGGGCATCTCGTGCTCGCGCTGGACACCACACGCGAGGGCTTGTTCTGGGGGCTCACCCTGGTGGCCATCGGAGCAGGGGGCATCAAACCCTGCGTGGCCTCGCATGTGGGCGATCAGTTTGGCCGTGACAACGCGCATCTGCTGCCGCGCATCTACAATTGGTTCTACTTTGCCATCAATTTTGGCTCCATGTTCGCCACGCTGCTCACGCCCTGGTTGATGAAAGCGTATGGCCCCCATGTTGCGTTCGGCGTGCCGGGAGTGCTTATGTTTTTGGCGACGATCCTGTTTTGGCTGGGCAGACATCAGTTCGCCCACATCCCGCCGAAGCCGCGCGAGTTCATGCAGGAACTGGTGCGTCCTGAGGTGCTGCGCTCGCTCTCGGGTCTGCTGCTCATCTATCTCTTCATCACCATGTTCTGGTCCCTGTTTGATCAGACCGCCTCGCGTTGGGTCGCTCAGGCGACACGGATGGACCTGACGATGTTTGGTTTCGAGGTGCTGCCGGATCAGCTTCAGAGTGTGAATCCACTCGTGGTCATGCTGCTCATCCCAGCCTTCTCCCTCGGCATTTACCCCTTCGTTGGGCGTTTCATCACCCTGACACCGCTGCGTAAAATTGGCCTCGGGTTCGCCCTTGCGGCTGTGTCCTTCATCATCCCTGCCTTGATTGAGGGCTGGATCGCTGCGGGTGAAAAACCCACGATTTGGTGGCAAGTGCTCGCCTACGTGCTGATCACCGCGGCCGAGATCATGGTCTCGATCACGTCCCTGGAGTTCAGCTACACCCAGGCACCGGCGCGGTTGAAATCCATGGTCATGGCCCTTTATTACGCCAGTGTTTTCCTGGGCAATGTCTTCACTTCCGTGGTCAATGCCTCCATCGAAAAAGCCGGTCTGGCCAGTTCCCTCAATGGCCCGGCCTACTACTGGTTCTTTGTGAAATGCATGGCCATTACAGCCTTGCTCTTTGTCTTTGTGGCTCTGTTTTACAAAGGTCGGACCTATCTCCAGGAGGCGAATTGAAACGGGGTGAGCAAGGCTGGCTTGGGCCAAATCCGAGGATGCTGAAAGGCAGGGCTTCGGAAGCGTTTCAGAGGCTCGATTGGCTGAAACTCCTACGCTCACTCTTTTTTCCAGAAAAATCATGGCATTCAGAGAAGGTTTCGGGTATTTAAGATGTGCTAATCATTTAGGCTCGCCCTGTTTGATGTTCTCTCCCGAAACATGCCACGTGGTCCTCAAGCTCTATCCAAGGCTGACAAGCCAATTTCCAGCGCTGCCAAAAAGCAGTCGCGCACGGAAGGGGGTGTGACCCTGGAGACCTGTCTGAGGGTGGATTCGCCGATCATTCGAAAGATCGAAAAACAGAAGGCGCAGCGCCGTGGATTCAAGTGGGCTCTGGGATTGATCCTGCTGATTTGTTTCTCATCTCTGCTGAAGATCGTGATTCAGGAATCCTTCCTGAAAAATCCTCAGTTCGAACTGCGCACCGTCGCTGTGGATACGAGCGGACCCCTGACGATCACCAAGATCGTCCGTGCCAGCCAGCTTACCACCGGGGACAATCTTTTGACCATCAACATGCGCGCGCTGCACACGCGGCTGCGCCAATTGCCACCGGTGAAGGACGTGCGTATCGAGCGTGACTTCGAGCGTGGGGTGCTGACCCTGCGGGTGAAACAACGGCAGCCTGTGGCTTGGCTGGATTGTGCCAAGCAGGGCATGATCGCTGGCCGACCTGAGGTGGGTTATCTGATCGATGCCGAAGCCGTGGCTTTTCCCTGCGATGTGATTTTGGATTCCTGCGCGCATTTGCCCGTGATCCGCTATGAAAGCCTGCCACAAAAAAGTCCCGGTCTGGCCAGTGACGATCTCCAGCTCAAGGCGGCGCTGCAATTGTTGAAGTCGCTGGATCAGCGTTACGAACTCGGGCAGCCGCAAGTGCGCCTGATCGATATTGTGAAACCTTACGCCATGGTCGCGACCTTTGCAGACAAGGCACAGATCACCTTTGGGATCGATGATTTGGAACTGCAAATGGCACGCCTGGATCGCATTCGCATCGAGGCACAGCAGCGCGGTTGGGAGATTGAAACGCTCAACTTGCTCGTGCAGCAAAACGTCCCCGTCACTTTCCGTCAGCCGCCGCAGCTCGCGGGTTTGCAGCCCGCGCCCGCTCCTAGCATTTCCCTTCCTAAACCCACCCCTACCCGTTGATCTGATATGGCGAAGACCACCATCTACGCAGGCCTTGAAATCGGCACTTCAAAGATCTGCGTCGTCGTCGGCGAGGCGAAACGTGACGGCACGATCAAAATCTTGGGAGTCGGCACGGCTCCCTCACGCGGCGTGCGCAAAGGCGAGATCGTGGACTTTGACACGGTGCACACTTGTTTGAACGACGCTCTGGTGCGTGCGGAAGATTACAGCGACGTGATGATCAAAAACGTCTTTCTGGGCGTCACCGGCAGCCACATTGAGAGCGTCAACAATCGCGGCGCTTTCCGTCTGGCAGCCGATCAATCGGAGATCACCGAAGACGACGTCGAAGAGGTCAAGGAGATCGCCCGCAACGTACACACGCCGCCGGATAGCATTTCGATGCACAGCGTGGCTCGGCAATACATCGTCGATGGTGTCGAAGCAGTGCGTCAACCGATTGGGCGTCAGGCGCGACTGATCGAGGCTGACTACCACATCGTGCATGGCAGCCTGCCGCGGATTCAAAACTCCATCAAGTGCGTGAAGGAAGTGCCGCTGGAGGTGGAAGACGTTGTTTTTAATGGCATCGCCGCTGCTCAAGTGGTGCTGAATCGAGATGCGAAACGCGAGGGTTCCCTGATGATCGATCTCGGAGGCGGCACCGCCGATTTCGTGGTGTATGCGGATGGCATGCTGACCATTTCGGGCTGCATCCCACTGGGTGGAGATCACATCAGTCAAGACATCGCCATGGCCTTGCAGATCCCGCACGGACGTGCGGAGGCCCTGAAAGTCAGCGAAGGCAGCTGCCTTTATGAAGACATTCCGGAAGGTGAAATGGTGCGCATCGAGGACGACACGGGTTACGTGATCGGAGAAGTCGAGCGCGCTTTTATGAATGAGGTGATCTACCTCCGAGTGAAGGAAATTTTGGAACAGGTCCATGCCCGCTGTGAAGGTCAAATCGGACGCCTAGCGGCAGGTGTTTATCTGACAGGGGGCACAAGCCTGTTAAAAGGAATTGACGCGGTGGCCCGAGAAGTGTTTGGGATGAAGGTCACGCGCGCAGGTTCGGCTCCCGTCAGTGGTGTGACTGCCACTTTCGAAAATCCGCAATTTTCCGCGCCCATTGGCCTCATCCGCTATGCGCAGATTCTTGATCAAGAGAAGCCCTTCCTCTCGCCGCTCAAACGACTCGGCAAGCGCATGGCCGACCTCCTCTCGGTCGCCCTTTAACCTCAGTCAGTTCTAACCCACCCCACTCACGTCCTATGGTCGAATACCATCGCCACCCGCAGCAGGATGATCCGAATAAGCCCGCACTCCGCACCTGCATCGTCGGCATCGGCGGCGCAGGCAGCAATGTCCTGGATCGCATCACCTTGGATCGCACCGTGGATGCGCAGCTTGTCTGCATGCACACGGACATCCGCGTGCTTGGCCATGCGATGGCTCCCACCAAGATCCAGCTCGGCGCGGATCTGATGCGTGGCGTTGGCGCAGGGGGTGACCCTGAACTCGGCAAGGAAGCCGCCATGTTCTCACGCGAAGAGATTCGTCAGGCCATCGAGGGCCACGACATTGTCTTCATTTGCACCGGTCTCGGTGGTGGCACGGGCTCCGGTGCCGCTCCAGTCATTGCTGAAATCGCCAAGGCTAGCAATGCCATGGTTTTTGTCACGGCGACGATGCCATTCAGCTTCGAAGGTCGTCGCCGCCTCAACCAGGCTGAAGATGCCCTGCAACAGCTGCAAAAGCGTGCTGATGCCTTGATCCTGTTTGAAAACAATCGCATGGGCGAGCTCATCCTGCCGAAGGATGGCATCCAAAAAGCTTTCGCTCAGGCGGATCAACTCATCGCGCAAAGCCTGCGCGCTGTCTCCACCATCGTCTCCACTCCTGGTCTGGTGAAACTCGGTCTGGATGATCTGACCAGTGCGCTCAGCACTTCGAATGGTCGCTGTCTCTTTGGATTCGGTGAGGCCAAAGGTCAAAACCGGGGTTCTGAGGCCCTGAAGCGCGCGCTCAAGAGCCCGCTCATCGATCAAGGTCGCCTGCTGCATCAGACGAAGACTCTGCTCGTGCACATCGCCGGTGGGGAATCGCTCACGCTTCTCGAAGTGGATGCGATCATGAAACAGCTGGGTCGGCACGTGCCGGATCACACGCACATTTTGTTCGGCGTCGCCGTGGATGCCAAACTGGGCGACTCGGTCTCGGTCACGCTCATCAGTTCTTTGGGATTGGCTCAGCTGAATACCCTCGCGGCGGCAGCCCCGCCCTCCGACATGTTGCCGTTGACTCAGCGTGCCATGCCGAGCGTCGTTGAAGCTGTTTCCACGGTTCCCGTGCCAGCGCCTGCTCCTACACCTGTCGCGGCACCCGCACCCGCACCGAAGCCAAGACCCGCAGCCCGTGTTGCTCCTGTCGCCCCAGCTCCCGTGCCTGCGGCGACTCCAGTTCCAGAACTCATGCCTCAGTTTGTCCCGGCCCCTGTCGTGGCGAGCCCGGTGCCAGAAGTCCTGGTGGAGACACCTGCGCCCGCACCTGCACCCAAGGCACCACCTTCGATCGAGCAGTCGATGGACCTTCTCTTCAAAGATGACGAGATCATTTCCATGGCCACACAGCAGGAGCCCGAGCAGCCTTTCATGATGGATGAGCCTGAGCTTCTCCAGATCGAAGAAGAACTGCAGGCTGAAGAAGAGCCTCCTTTCTCCATGGACTCCGAAGAAGTCTTTGAGAAACCTGAGGCCGAGGAACCCGAAGCTTTCTTTGAGCCTGAACCTCCCGCTCCTGCGCCCGTGCCTGTTCCGGCCCCGCGTCCCCGGATTGAAGACTTCATGCCGTCCACGCCGACACCCCGTCCTGTGACTTCCACACTCGCCGCTGTGGTTGCCCGCACCAGCGTGCCAGCTGAGGATCTTGCTTATGCGCCACCGGCCAACAACGTTGTCGCCAAGAAACCCGTGAATCCAGAAGCGCAGATCGACTTCAGCTTTGGCGAACAAGATCGCGGTCGTTTCAAAGACACTGAGCCAGCCCTGGCTTCAGGGGGTGAAGACCTCGATGTGCCGACCTGGATGCGCTTGAAAAAGAAGCTCAAGCGCTAAGGTTCGACGAACGTTGAGTTTTGAGTGTCGAGTTCTCTCGTGGCCAAATGCGACGAAGGGGGATGAGCCGCAATCTCTGCGAAGAAGCCACGGTCTTCGACGTTGAGAAGGCTCATGAAATGCATCGCCCTCGTCTTCCTGAGTTGCTTGGCCTTTGCCGCCGAGGCACGCCAGCCAAACATCGTCTTCATCTTGGCGGATGACCTGGGTTACGGAGATCTGGGTTGTTATGGGCAGACCAAGATCAAGACGCCTCACCTGGATCGCATGGCATCGGAAGGGGTGCGCCTCACCCAGCACTACTCGGGCAATGCCGTCTGCGCGCCCTCGCGCTGTGTGCTGATGACGGGCCTGCACCCGGGACATGCCTTCATTCGCGACAATCGCCAAATGGCAGGGGCCAAGGAGATGGCCAAAGCCGGAGGCAAACCCGCCTCCGAGGGGCAGCA
>JAIXVB010000262.1 GCA_027483245.1 Verrucomicrobiaceae bacterium
AAGAACCAAAGCCGAGATCAGAGACAGAAACGGAGAAGATAAGAAAACGGGAGAAACAGATCGGCACATGACAGGCTCTGGATAAGACAGATGCCGAAAACAATGATCACGCGAACAGGGGCAATCAACTTATTTTAAGTCACACCAATCAGATTATGGTTTTCGTATTCTAGAGCCTTATGGAAAGGCAAATATGGCTCGAAAAAGTGCGTGTAATTACAGACTTTATACGATGGGACTGAAGAGCAGTAGCAAGATCGACTCGCCCAAGGGGGCTAAAATGAAGCTCAGTTCGAGCTTCGGGCAGGAAATGGGATGCATGAATACCCGGTTTCACCTGAGCGACATCAGCCGTTCAAATGGGGTCAGTAGAGCCATCTGAAGGAACCGGCAGGCATTGGATTTTTAGCCCAGGGCAGCATCTGAGGCACAGATCACTTCACAAAGAGGACGTGATGCCCCGCGTAACTCACGGAGTAGGCCTTGGGTAGCTTGCTACGGACTCTGATTCTCCTGCTTTTTTGCCCGTCCTGGTTCGTTTCCGAAGTGACAAGCCAGTTTCCCAAAATGGGTCGAGCCTGCGCACGCGCTTCGCCAGGGCTTGAGGCAACATCTCGCTGGAGACGCCTCGGGCCCCGTTTTTGAAATTTGGGCTGTTCTTCATCGCTCGGAAGGATCCCAAGAATTGGCGATCCACTCCATTCTTTGCCCGGCTGGAGAGCTGCTTCCAATCGCGACACATCGACCTGGTGGATCAGCCAATCGCATCCAAGACCATGTTCGGATAACCATGAACGCAACCGCGAAGCGACTCCAGACGGCCTAGGGGATGCCCTGGCGATCCAGGGCATCCACGATGGCGATGAGTTCTTGACTGAGAATCTTGGGAAATCAGGGGGATTCTCAGTTCATCACGCGGGGCAACGATGACTACCCCGCCCGATTCACGGCGCTGAGGACGGCTTTGATCGAGGCGAGTTCGATGTTGGTGTCCACGCCAGCACCCCAGACGGTTTTGCCAGCGGCTGTTTTGATCTGGATGTAGGAAATGGCTCCCGCATCGGTGCCAGAACTGAGGCTTTGCTCACGGTAGGTGGCGACCTCAAAGGCGGGCGCGCCTGCATCGGTGATGAGGGCGCTGACAAAGGCGGCGATGGGGCCGTTACCGGTGCCGGTGACGCCGCGTTCTTTTCCCTCAATGACGAGGCTGCTGCGGCAAGTGAAGACGCCGTCCACGCCATCGGCATGGAAGTGGTGGAGGGCATAGGGCGTCTCGCGCTCGATGTATTCCTGCCAAAACATGGCTTTCAACTCGGCGGCAGTGACCTCGCGACCCAGCTTGTCCACCAGGTCATTGGCGATGGGGCCGAATTCACGCTGCATGTCCTTGGGCAATTCAATGCCGAACTCGCTTTCCAGAAGGTAAGCGACGCCGCCTTTGCCACTCTGGGAGTTCACTCGAATGACTTCGCGGTATTCGCGGCCGATGTCGTTCGGGTCGATGGTGAGGTAGGGCACGTCCCAAAAGGTTTGGTGCTCTTCATAACCCGCGAGCCCTTTCTTGATCGCATCCTGATGGCTGCCGCTGAAGGCGGTGAAAACCAGCTCGCCGCTGTAGGGGTGACGCGGGGCGACGGTCATGCCAGTGGTGCGCTCATACATGTGGATGAGGCCGCTCATGTCGCTGAAATCCAGGCCGGGGGAGATGCCGTGCATGTAGAGATTCATGGCCACCTGAACGATGTCCAGATTGCCCGTGCGCTCGCCATTGCCAAAGAGGGTGCCTTCGACACGATCCGCGCCGGCCAGCAAACCCAGCTCGGTGGCAGCGGTGCCGGTGCCACGGTCATTGTGAGTGTGCAGGCTGATGATGAGGCTCTCGCGGTTTTTGATGTGCGTGCAGATCCATTCGATCTGGTCGGCATAGACATTGGGCATGGCGACCTCGACCGTGTCGGGCAGATTCAGGATCATCTTGCGCTCGGGCGTGGGCTGCCAGACGTCCATGACGGCTTCGCTGATTTCTTTGGCGAACTCGACCTCGGTGGCGCTGAAGCTTTCGGGCGAGTATTGCAGGGTGACCTGGGTGCCTGTGGCCTCCAGACGATGCAGGCGATCCTTGATCATCTGTGCGCCTTTGACGGCGATGGCGATGATCTCCTCCTTGGTCTTGCCAAACACATACTTCCGCTGGGCGGGAGACGTGCTGTTGTACATGTGGATGACCACCTTCTTCGCGCCGAGCAGGGACTCGACGGTCTTTTCGATCAAGTCCTCGCGCGCCTGCACCAGACACTGGATGGTGACATCTTCAGGGATGCGGTTTTCTTCGATCAGACGGCGATTGAAGCTGAACTCGGTGTTCGAGGCACTGGGGAAACCGACCTCGATTTCTTTAAAACCGCACTTCACCAGCGCATCGAACATCTCCAGTTTTTGGGAGACATTCATCGGCACAGCGAGCGCTTGATTGCCATCGCGGAGATCGACGCTGCACCAGATGGGCGCGTGGGTAATCGTGCGAGAGGGCCACTGACGATTCTGAATGGGGATCTGCGGGAAGGGCTGATATTTGGCAGCAGGATTCTTCAACATAACGGGACAAAAGGAGACAGGATGAACAAGCTTAACAGGGTGAGCAGGAAGGATTTCCTGAAGGGAACCTGAGGGGGATGCCGTGACGTGACGGCAAGGCATGACGAGGAAACGCGGGCCGCCTACCCTTGCGTAAGTCGCAGGGAGAGGAGGAGCAGAGCTGGAGCCAAAATTGTCACAGGCCCCCTGTTTTAGCATGCATCTTCGAATGCGCACGGACTTTTTCACCGCGCCCGCAGTCCGCAGCGGGTGTCAGAAAGGGGCGCAAGTCACAAACTTCGTTTCGCGGCCTAACAATTCACTTCCGCGTGCGTTCCAAATCACGCAAAGTGAACACATGTCGCCCCAACCGCATCCAGATGAAGCCTCCCTCCTTGTCAGGCGGGCGCTGGATCAGCACGAGAGCAGCCTCATCGCCTACACGGCTGGGATTCTCAATGGCGACATCGAGCGTGCGCGGGACGTGGTCCAGGACTCCCTGCTCAAGCTCTATCTCTCTGACCCCGCGAAGATCCGCGACAATCTCAAGGCCTGGCTTTTCACCGTGTGCCGAAATCGGGCGCTGGACATCCTGCGCAAGGATCACCGGCTGGATCTGGGCAATGACGACGCCATGGACAACGCGGTGTCCTACGATGCAGACCCGGCCGAAAGCGCGGACAACAACGAGATGCACCTCCGGCTCTGGGAGCTGGTGGAAAAGCTGCGACCCAATCAGCGTGAGGTCATCCGCCTCAAATTCATGCACGACTGCTCTTACCAGGAGATCGCCGATGTCACGGGACTCACGGTGGGCAATGTCGGCTTCATCATGCATGTGGCCATCAAGAAACTGCGCGAGCTGATGAATCGCGAACTGGCCCCTGGCACCCATTGATTTTGTTATGAAAACCACCCCTCACGAAAATCCCGAACTGACAGCTTACGCCTTGGGCGAGTTGCACGCCTATCAGGCGGGAGAGATCCACGAGCTGCTGGCCTCCTGCCCAGTCGCGACGCATGAGTTGGAGCAGATCGAGGCAGTCACCGATGCCCTGCGTCAGGGCGCGCCGATCCCTCAGGACCGCCTGCGTCCCGAGCAGCGCCATGCGGTTCTCCGCCCGACCCATCTGCCGCGCCGTGTCACGCCTCTGCTGCCACGGCCCATAGCGAAAAAACCGACCCGCGCATGGCCGATGGTCACAGGAGTGCTGAAGGTGGCCGCTGTCGTGACGGTCGCCGGCATGGCCTATCAGATGGGGCGTCATTCCGAGATCCTGCCGAGTGTGGTCCAGGTCCCTGAGATACCTCACCGGATCAGCACTCCAGCGCCTAAAGTCACCCCAGAGCCTGTGAAAACCGCCCTGGTGAGTGAGCTCAAACCGACACCGCAAATAGTCGCGGTGCCGCAGGATCTGCCTGCTGTCACCGCCCCTGAAAAACCAGCCGTCACGGTGATCGTGCCTGAACCGGTGATCGTGAAGGCCCCGGAACCCGCCTCCAAAGAAAAGGCGATGGAAATCGCGGCTCCGATCAAACCCGCCGCACCAGCACCAATCTACGCGCAGACCATCACAACGCCGGCCAAGTCGCTGGCCTTTGTGAGTGCCAATCGGCAGCCCGTGGATGAATTCGCGCTCCGGCCCGCCAACATTCGGCCCGCTCCTGTCAAGCCTGCCAAAGCAGACCTGATGGCCTCACCCGCGCCCCTGAAACCTGCGCCTGAGATCAAAGACACTAGCAAGCCCAAAAGACCCGATGTCTATATCCATTCTTGGAAGGCCGAGATCACTTCCTGCCCCTGGAATGACGCGCATCGCCTCTTGCGCGTGACGGTTCTCCTGCCAGCGGATCAGCCTGCGGCCATGAGCACAGCCACTTACCCACTGCGAGTCACCTTTGATCCGAACAACGTGCGCGAATACCGCCAGCTCTGTGAGCGTCACCAAGCCGCCACGGAGATCCGTGAATCGGGCAAACACGTCATCTGGTATGAATTCCAGCCCAACGGATCCACCGACATCAGCAAGACCGTCGCCACGGTGACTCTGGCCGATGGACGCTTCACCACGCAGACCGTGGGTCCCTTTGATGCCTCAAAGCTGAGCATTCAGGACCGTGGTCAAACGTGGCAGACAGCGCGTGAGGACTTTGTCTTTGAATCGTCGGTCGTCGGGTTTGGACTCTTGCTGCGCGGTGAAGCCGCCGCTCCTGCCCTGGATCATCAGCTCGTGTTGAACCTGGCTGAGAAATCCAAAGGTGCCGATGCCTCAGGCGAACGCGCCCGCTTCATCCGTCTTGTGCAAGAGGCGAAAAAAGCGGCCGGATTGTGAAGTCCGCGCGGTTTAGATTGCCCAACCTTCGCGATAGGTCTTGGTCAGGAGTTTGTCGGCTTCCGGCGCGTTTTTGAACCGTAGGTTGGCTTCGTCCCACTCCAGGATTTTTGGCTCCAACGGATCTCCCGTGCGGCTGTCGATCGGCCCCGTGCAATAGCGCGTCGCGACATTGCCCAGCTGAACCGTCTCCGAGAGCGGACCTGCGTAATGAAAACCGTCGCTGGTTTTCGCGCCTGAGAGACAGGCATCCACCCAGACA
>JAIXVB010000407.1 GCA_027483245.1 Verrucomicrobiaceae bacterium
ACGCTCTTGGTCGTGCGGTTGTTGGCCGCATCGTAGCTGTAGGTTGTCATCACCTGCGCTTGCCCAGATTCCGTGATGGTTTCACTCACCAACCGATTGGCACCATCATAGCTCATGGCCGTCGCTCGGTTGCGCTCAGCTTGGCTACCCGAGGCAAACCAATGCTCCGTCTGCGTGATGACATTGCCCACCGCATCATGCGTCCAGGTCATGGAGGCCAAGCGGTCGGCTGGATTCATGGCACTCACGCTGCGGTAGAGCACCCGCGCCGTTAGCCGCACACTCCCTTGCGGCGGGAGCGGGCGGAGCTTCTTCACAGCTGGCAAAGGTGCGGAGCCGAGGAGCCGCACGAGCTACTGAGGAACGGTTTTGTTATGACGCTTCACAGACAACGATTTCGTTGTGATGCGTGTCGAATGCCAATCGCGATCTATCTTCAGATGCCAAGCAGTATTCAAAAAAGCGCTGTTCAGCGATCATCTCGATTAAGTCAGCAGTCTCGCCAAAAAAAACTTTCCATGGAGGCGGAGACTCATCCGTGACCAACAAAAAAACTTTCACGCAAGCCATCTGAGATTTCATCAACGCTAAACCATCCCCATCGCCATAAGCGATGACCTTGGCTGGATGCTTCAAGGATTCCCACCAAAGCAATGCTGAGTCGTTTTTGATATAGTGATTCTTCAAGTTGTCGATCAACTCATTTGCGCTTTCATGGTCGAGTTCCACCACAGCTTCAAACTTCGCGGCTTCGGCACTCAGTGATGTAATAAGTTCTTGGTCCATAGTCAGTCGTCGGTCTCCTTGACTTTAGAGCGCGAGGGATGTTGGGGACCACTGTATGGAATGTTTCCCCGCTGGGCACCTCCCTCTCGCCTTTTACCGCTAGACTGCCAGCTAATGTGCTGTTGATCGTGGAAAGGCCCAGGAGAGTCATGAGGCCCATCATATCCAACTTTAGCTCCTCCTTGGCCCTTGAACTCGACGACTGTTCCTGTGGTTTCATCCATCTTCGATAATACTATTTCAGCGGGGTCAGTCATTCCGGATTTTTGGAATGCTTGAGTGCGGGCTTGATCAAAGTTGCCAACTTGAGCACAGCCATTCTGGTTATGGCTGAGCACCTGCTGAGGGCCGACGTAATAGCAGTGCTCGGTTTCAACCTCAATGTTATAAACGCGATGGATTCCGGCACGGTGGCCGATGCTCGCGATCGTTTGGACTCCGTCACGGGTCTTGAGCTGTTCGCCTTCTGAAAGTGTTTCCTTGCGTACCCAGTCGTTGCGAGTCGCTGAGAACAAGCGATGCCGTCCCGTTGGCTCCAGCACTTCACTAGAACCCGCCAGCCGTAACTCGTAAACGTCGCCGTTGCAGTGCGTCAGTGTGGAAAGCACCACGCGGCCCAGACCGGGCTTAACCACCGGACATGGTGCGATGTGCTTCACGGTGGCCCAGCCTTCGAGACCGATCTCATCGAGCACGAACCAGATGCGCCCTCCTTCCCGGCACTCCGTCTGCTGCATCCACTCAGGCGAGCGGATGACTTCCAATTCGAGTATGTCCCAGGGACGTTGGCGAGAGCGTGCGGAGCCGAGGAGCTTCGCGACGATCTGGGAAAGCTGATTGAATAAGCTTTGCTATCAAATACTGGCTTCAATATCAGCCACATTCAGCCCCGTCTTATGTTCAAAGCACTTTTGGCAATACCCTTTGCACTCAAAAACAAATGACGGGCACTCATCAGGAAGCTCATCTTTGATGCTTCGGGTGATTCCATGTTGGCTGGCGAATAACGGTGATAAAAAATAGCTGTGAAGCAGGTCTCCCATGCATTCATAGCCGACTACAATAAAGCTCTCAGATGAAAGTCCCCGACCAAGCTTTTCAGCAACATCAGGGGCGACCATGGTCGCTTCTGTTGCTCCGTGTATCGGGCAAATAATTATCATGGTTATTTATCTTCACCCTCGGCAAAGTTCGCCGTCAGTTTGTAGAGTACCCGCAGGATCAAACGCCCCAGCTTAACCTCCGGCACAGAAGGCTTGCTCGGGCCGCATATGACCTTCCACATCCTGACTCCACCGCCCTGCAGAGACATGAGCGCGCCTAAAGCTGACATGTTAGATCTATTTACCCATTGTTCAGTATCTCAAGCGCACGACAACATCGCTGCGCTACCGCCAACTCGCGCAGATAGTCAAAGAAGCGACTTGTTTGGTCATCCTCCTCGATCATGAGGGCTACCAGGTATTCAACTCCATCAAAAATATCGACAACATTTTTTTGAAGTGCGTTATCGAGCGAGATAGTACGACCTGTTATGAGGAGCGCCTGTAGAGCTGCAAGAGCCCTTTTCTGTTGTTGTAAATCAATCATTAACTTTCTCCTGTTTCGTCAAGGGTGACATCACGGATTTTAGGACCTCTATTCCCTGGATTTACTTGAATTGGAGGTAAATCTTTACCCTTTTCTGTTGCCTCTTTAACTCTTTCGAATCTCTCGCGCTTGGCTGGCGAGCTAACATCAATCGAACTTTTGAAGGGCGAATGCAGCGAATCAACGGGAACATCTTGCAACATGGAGGTTCCGTCAGATTGCTGAACACTTGCCTTGATCGTGCTATTTCCGTTCAAAGCGGCAGCTTTCGATCGACGAACTCCATCACTTATTTCATATAAAACTCGCTCAACTGTTTCTTCCGACTTTTTGAGGATATTCTGTGCTGTATCTGGACCAATATTTTTCAGTGCAACTTTCACCAAATCTCCGGGCCCAGGTAATGATGGCCCTTCATAATCTGTCGCAATTTCAACACCAGTGGATACAGCTTCCACTGCATTGTACGTCAGAGTAGGATTGGCAAGCAT
>JAIXVB010000075.1 GCA_027483245.1 Verrucomicrobiaceae bacterium
GAGACCGCCGCCTAACAAGAGAACCGACAAAACCAAGTCGCGCAGGTTTCGAAAGGTGATGAGCAGGGTCACGGCGATGAGGCCGAGGATGGGAAACAACTGCTGATTCAGGTCATGCCGCACCAGGGTGGAAAGGGCGCTGCCCAAAGTCTCCCAACCGGCCACCCAGGCACCGGTGTCAGGGGTGAGCCACTGCTGCACTTCCGCGAGTTTCGCCCGATCCGGCAGGCCCGGGGCTCCCGCCACACTGATCGAGGCCAGCGCCACCCCTTCTTGGGCTGCCATGCCTGCCTTCTCGGCGCGCGGACCCGTGGCGAGTAGGCGACCCAGCACCGGGGCTGCCGCTGAACTGACTTCATCCTGAGGCCACGTCGTGCCGAGGTCCTTCCAGACGCTGCACACACCGCGCAGCAAGGACACTGCAGCTTCCGTGAAACCGGCGGCATCGATGGCCTTTTCTAACCGTGGTTGCTCCTTCAAAAGCCAGTCGATGAATTCACGATTGGCGATTTGTGCCTGGGGATCGCTGATTAGCAGCGTGGGCAGCGCGTGACGGACCAGGGTGCCTGCTTTCACCGCTGCATCCAGTTTCACACTCAGCGCCTGAGCCCGAGCGCGAAGTTCATTCGCAGGGCCGGTGATGAGGATGGGAAGGCTGGCTTCTTTTTGTTGCCCCAGGCGTTCCTGCATCCACTGCATGGTGTCCATCGATTCACTCTTCGTGGGGCGCAGGGCCTCCGCACTGGTTTGGAATTTTGGCAGACCTTTGAGGGTGAAAATGCCGGCCATGCCCCCGAAGAGAAGCAGGGTGCCAACGATCGCCCATCCATGCGGCGCGGGTTTGCCGGTGATTTCTACCGACATGCCTGGAGGTTGTTTGCCGGCTGCAAATCGAGGCGCGAAACCCAGCATGATGCCTAGACCGACCAAAACGCCGAGCGCTACCAGCAGACCCAGTTCTGCCAGTCCCGGCAGGCCACTGAATAACAGCGAGAGAAACACGGTGGCCGTGGTGCAGGCCCCAGCGACGATGCCCGGTGCGGCCAGCTTTCGGAGAGCGCCCGCTCCCAGTTCAGGATGTTGGCGCGCTTCCTGAATGATGAGCACCGCGTAGTCCACGATGATACCCAGCACGATGGCGGCGAAGCCGAGGGACATGATGGAGAGTTTCCCCACGAGCAGTCCGCCGACTCCCAGCGTGACGACCATGCTCAGCATGAGCAATCCCTGAATCCAGAGCAGGGGTTTCAAGCGCCGAAACATGACCCAAAACAGCAGGGCGATGAGCACCTCCGTGAGCCCGATGGTGCTGGACATGTCCTTTTCGATCCCGGCTCCGATTTCTGCCTGAAAGGCCGGCTCGCCGGTGTAGCGGATCGTCACGGGGCGCTCGCCTTTCCAGGTGCTGATGTCGGCTTTGATCTGCTCCAACCACGCGGCCGCAGCTTTGTAATTTCCAACATTCGTCGCGGGAGTGACCAGCAAGAGGCGAAAGGTGCCGTCCTCCGAGACCAGGCCAAACATGGAGCCCTCCAGCGCACTCATGGCGGAGGCATCCAGGCTATCGAGAAGCCCCAGCGGATCGTAAGAGGCGCGTTGCACCTTTTCGGCATCCAGCGAGGTCGCCACCGTTTGCAGCGATTGCTGGAGCTTCACGGCTGCGCCTTCGCCTTCCAAACGCGCACGAACCGCTTGGATCTGGGCAGGGTCCGTGTTTTGCAGAGACCAAGCCATCAGCGCTGCGCCTGACTGCGCCTGTTGCTCCAGCGGTTGAGCCCAGCGCACTTCCTTGACCAGAGCACTGTTCTTTTGCAGTCGCTCGGCCAGTTCCGACATGGCCTCCTCCGCCGTGACATCGTCCTCCGCTTGCAGGGCGATGAGCAGGTCATTGCCGCCAGTGAAACCATCGCGCAGCAGCTTCAGCGCGCGCACCTCCGACACATCACCGGGCAGCGTGGCGAGGATATCCGTTTCCAATCGCAGCCGCAGCCAACCGGCGACGACCAGAGGAAGAATAATGAGGGGGATCAGCCAGGATCGTTTCATGCCTCGAGCTTCGGCGTTTTCTGTTTCGCTCCCAGTCCCAGGTAGAAAATGATCGTCGAGGCCACGATCATGGAACCGCCGAGGAAATAAAAGCCACTCTGATAGGATCCCGTGGTGGTCTTGATCCAGCCAATGATGGAGGGACCGACCGCTCCGCCCAGATTGCCCACGGAGTTGATGAGCCCGATGCTGCCCGCCGCCGCAGCTTCAGCCAGGAACAGGCTGGGCAGCGACCAAAACGCGGGCATGTAAGTTTTAAAACCCGCAAACGCCAGCATCAGACACATCATCGTCAGGACCAAGTGGCCCTGTGTCAGCGGCGCGCAGAGCATGGCGACCGCACCGATCGCAATCGGCACACAGGCATGCAAACGGCGCTCTTGGAATCGATCCGAACTCCACCCGCCAAACAACTGCCCACACAGCGCGAGCAGAGGTGGGAGGACAATGAGCCAAGTGAACTGGTCACGACTCATGGCATACCAGTCTTTGATCACACTCGGCATGAAGAGCTCCATGCTGTGACTGCAGGTGGTGATGAAAAAGTAGGCCGCGCAGAGCAGCAGCACCTTGGGGTGAGCAAAGGCTTCCAGCACGCCCATGCGCTTGCCCCGTGTTTTGACTTGGCGCTCGCGTTCCAGCTCAGCTTCCAGGGCATCGCGCTCTTCTTGCGTGAGCCACTTGGCCTGTCGGGGTCTATCCGTGAGAAGCCACAGCACGCCAATGCCGAGCACGACGGCGGGGATCGCCCAAAAGATGTAAACCCACTGCCAGCCGACCAGTCCGAGCAGCTTGGGGTGCACCAGAGTCTGTCCGTTTTGCAGCACCTCCGTTGTGCCGAACTTCAGCAGCCAGTTGGAAATGGGACTGAGCATTTGAGCAAACGGCGTCGCGATCAGAAAGTAGGACAGCGCCTTGGCGCGGTCTTTGGAAGTGAACCAGTGCGTGAGGTAAACGATCACTCCGGGAAAGAAACCCGCCTCTGCCAGGCCGAGAAGAAAACGCACCGCATAGAACTCCTTGGGCGTCGTCACAAAGGCCGTGAGCCCTGCCATCAGACCCCAACTCACCATGATGCGACAGATCCATTTCCGCGCGCTCCAGCGTTCCACCATCAAACTGCCCGGGACCTCCAACAGGAAGTAACCGATGAAAAACAAACTGCTGCCAAAGCCAATCACCGCGTCGGTGAAAGCGGGCATGTCCTTCACCATCGTCAGCTTAGCGACTGCGACATTCACCCGATCCACGTAGGCGACCATGTAGCTGACGAAAAGGACAGGGATCAGGCGCAGGAAGGCCTTGCGCCGGGCGCGGTCGAGAGGAGATTGGGTTTCAGCAGCCATGATGAATTGAAAGCGCGCGATGCTAGCGACGGGCTTCTGAAAGGCCAGACAAATGCGCGCGATCTTCGGGCACGGGAAATTCGGTGCAAAAGGTGCTCACAAGCGTATGCTTGAAAAGAACCCCATGACGCCTCCCTCTGACGAGTCATCCCTCACTGGCAATCTGTTGTTGGCTGTGCCCTCCATGCAAGATCCCAACTTTAAACGCACCGTCATTTTTCTGGCTGCTCATTCGCACAAAGAAGGTGCCTTTGGCTACGTGCTGAATCGCCCGCTCGATCAGCGTGTGGCCGATCTTCTGCCTGATCAGGAACTCGGCGCTCTCGGAGACGTGCCCGTGTACATCGGCGGCCCCGTGGCCACGGACAAACTGGCCTTTGCCTCCCTGCACTGGAATCGCAAACAAAGCACCCTGCGCTGCCAGACGCATCTCTCCGTAGCCGATGCGATCCTCGAACTGAATCTCGGGCATGAAGTGCGCGGTTTTGTCGGTTACACCGGCTGGTCCGAAGGCCAGGTTGAGGGCGAAATCAAACGCAAGTCCTGGATCATCACCCCCACCAAAAAAATCATTCTTTCCGTCGAAAAACCCAGCTCCATGTGGCGAGCTGTCCTCGAAGAAATGGGCCCCCTCTACCAGCTCATGGCCCACACTCCCGACCGCGTCGATTTGAACTGAAGGGGTGTGGCAGAGGCTCAGTGCCTGATCCTTCAGGGAACTGAAGTTCCCTAGTGGATGGGGTTGGCTTAAAGCTCTTGTTTCAGCGCGCGCGAGGTTTTTTCCCAAAAGGGGAAAAAGCCTGACTTCGCCGCTTCAAAATGCTGTGAGTCCCAGGCTCGGCGCACAAGATGCAGAGCCACCTTCCGTTTGGCCAATTCGGCGCGGATCGCTGGCATGGCATCGGCGACCGGCCCGACGGTGGGTGACATGGCCATGATGGCATCCAACCTCTCGGCCTCGACCCAGGCCGCGATGCCTGCCGCTGTCGTGCTGGCATCGGCCAGAGTTGTTGGAACTCCGAAGTGACTGCCCGCGCGTGTCAATCCATCGTGCAGCACCGTGTGCAGAGAGGCCTTGCGCCTCTCGCTAAGTCCATAGTGCGCATAGACCCCGTCGCTGGTAAAAGCGGCGATGCTCACGGGCTGCTGGGTGCTCAGCGGGCTGGTTTCCACACAAAGATCCTCTGGATGAATCCACAGTCCCACTCGCCCGGGAATCGTCGAAAGACTCGTGGGCAATGGGGGCAACGTTTGCCGAGTCATGTTCCCAGGATCAGTCACGGGGCAGGGCATCACCC
>JAIXVB010000420.1 GCA_027483245.1 Verrucomicrobiaceae bacterium
CATGCTGTCGGCGGCTGGATCGCGGCCAAACTCCTGCAGGTGCTGGATCCCTTTGGCGAGCGCAGTGATGTAGCGACGTGCTTGCCATGACTCGAGGACGATCTTTTTGTAGTGCCGGTAGTGCGCCGGGATGGGGACGAACGTAAACAGCCCCGTGATTGCTGCAGGTCCGCCGACTTTATCCAACGTCTCTTGAGCCCGCATGGTGTTTGTCACCAAGATGTCATCAATGGGAACGCCCTTTTTGTGCAGCTCTACGATGACGCCGAAGATGCTGCGGCAAACAAAAGAGTGGAATGCTTCGGGCGGCATCTCTGCACAGCACTCTTCGAGCCATTCGACCGACTGCATGACCGATGACACCACGCCTCTCTCAGCTTCATCTGAGAAAGGCAAGGGTCGGTTCAAGCTGGCCAGGATGTCTTCTGGATCAGCTCGCTTTCGGTCGTGTGAACTGCTGCTCATTTCGAAATGAGTTTCCCGAGTTTGATCACGATAAGCGGGTTACCTGGCTTGCTTCCCCCGCCCCATTCCTTGCGGCCGTAACCGTAATCCCATCCATCAAACTCCACTGTCAGCACGGGTGAAGTTGGTGAGTATCCATTGCGAAACTCGATGGCGTCATAAGACTTGCCTTCGAGACGCGAAAGAATCCATTTTCCTGGCGTTCGGTATTCTTCTTTTTTCTCGCCACTGGCGATCAAGTCGAACCATCGGCGTTTCAGAGTGAGACGAAGAAGCTTCATGTCAGATCAAAAAGGGATGTCGTCTCCATCAAGGCCATCGGTGTTCGGCTCTTCGCTTGAGTCGTCTTGCTGTGATGGTCGTGGCGCTGGACTTTGGGGAGGGCGTTCCTGCGATGGCCTTTCGCTGATGTCTTTGCGCTCAATCAACGTGAAGTCGCGGACATCGAGGACTAGCTTCTTTCGATTCTCCTGCGTGTTCCTGTCTGTCCATTCCTCCTGATCTACGGAAGCTTGGATGGCGACACGATGTCCTTTGGCGACATACTTGGCGAAGTTCACGCCTTTCTCTCCCCAGAATTTGCAGGGCCAGAAGATGGTCTTCTTTCGGTCGCCGTAGCCGACATCAACCGCAAGATCGAAGGATGTTACGGCTTTGCCTGTCGTGGTGTATGTGGTGTCAGGGTCGCGAGTGAGGCGCCCGATGGTGCAGTAGTTGTTCATGAGGAAGTTAGAATTTTGGGGCCACGGACACCCACCAACCCGAGTATCCGTTCAGTTTGCCTGGCTCGAGTTTAAGGCCCTGCTCTTTCGCCCAAGCTTCGAGCGTGGTCTGTGTCTCACGAGATGCCCAGACTTGTTGCTCTGTGATGTGCATCCGCTGATTACCTTGGGCCAAGACATGCGCAGCGACGCATTCAAGCATGTTGTTCCTTGTGATCATTCGTCGTCGATCTCCATTTCCATTCCCCCTCCAATGAGGGCTTTGAGGTTTGCCAGCTTCTCAGCGTGGCGTTTGCACATGGTGCTTTCGATCGTGCCAGCTGCGTAGATGATGCGCTGGCATGATGGCCCGCCACCTGCGCGGCGGACACGGCCACAGGCTTGCTCTACGAGGTTCCACTTTGGCCCCATCATGATGAAGCTGTAGCGCGGGAACTCGCTCTCTACGTCGTGCAGGTCCAGCCCGGTGCCGCCGCTCTGGATCTGGCAGACAATGATGCGCTGGCGGTCTTGCTGGAAATCAAGGCGGTGCTTCTCCCTGACGATTGGCGACTGCCCGCCATAGATGCCGCACTTCGTATCCAGACCCTTCATCAGGGCTTCCCGTGTCGAGGTGTAGTTGCAGAAGATCGGGACAGAATAGCCAGCATCTACCCCGGCCAGTGCTTTCTCTGTGAGGTAGGCAACCTTGGCCGTCTGACTGATCTCGAAGGCGCGTTGCCACGTCTGTTGCTTGAGCTGCACGATCCGCCATTCGGGAATGCGCTGGCTACGCATCCGTTTTTCCATCTCAGTGCATTGCTTCCACGCGTTGTCGATCTTGGCCTTGTCGGCGTCAGGCAGATCGACGGCAATGCACTTGATGTCAGATGGCGGAAAGGCAACACCGAGGGACTCAACGGAAACCGTGACTCCACGTGGCGGACTGCTTTCAAACATGTGGGCGCGGATGACTTCAAGCTTGTGCCGCTGGCTGTCAGGAAACCACCAACGTTTACGCTCTTCATTCCATTGGCACCCGTTCTGACGCAGCCAATCTTCAAAACCAGATGTGCTGCCATCATGCAGGCCGAGCACCTGCCCGGTGGCCCACATTTCAGTCGGGTTCTCTGCGATCGTTGCAGAGAGTAAGAGGCAGTGAAGACCTGCTTTCCAGGCGCTGCCTAGCATCTGGCCGTTTTGGGTATCCATCCCGCCTTTGCAGGCGTGCGCCTCGTCCCAAATGATTACTGTGCCATCTGGCACATTCCAACCTCGTGAAGGGTGGTAGTATTTGGAACCGCGTTTGACAGCTTCATATCCGCCGATGAATACCGGTTTGACGTGGAAGTGTTTGAACGCGCGTTCCCAACCAGCGACGCACGCCTTGGGGCAGATGACGGCGGCTTGTCGGCCACTGATCAGCACGGCGGCGAGGCTGGAGTGAGTCTTGCCAATGCCCATCCCCGAAGCATTGATGCCGCCACGGTAAGTCTCCAGAGCCGTGGCCAGAGTCTCCGCCATGGGAATCTGATAAGCGAACTTGCCAGATGGACCGGCCAATGTTTCGGGGATGAGGTTCATGGCTGTGCTGGGAACTCATTCCATTCGCGGCCATCGAGCAGGCGGCCTGCCTTGGCTTTGCCGACTCTTGCCACAAAGGCGAAGCCACGAGCTTCAAGTTCTCGCGGGCCATATTCACCTAGACCCGGAGGGCTGGGCCATTTCGCTCCTCGGCCTTCTGGATGGCAGTAACCCGAATGAAGACTTACTGTCTCTTCCTCCCGTGCGGGCATCCACTCGCCCCACTGCTTGAACAAGAACGGCACGCCAACAGCTTTGCATTGATCCCGCAGTGAACGCGCCCAGTCGGGGTGCATCGGCCTTGCGTCTGGGCCTGACTCACCGCCGCAGATGACCCAGTGAAGCATCTCACGTTTTGACCAAGCGAAGTCGATGCCACCGATTTCACCAATGAAGAGGGCGTTGCCGTCAAAAGCATTGGCACTCTTATATGCGGTGCCTGGCCCGCCAGACTTGCGAAGATCCACAGGCCCCAGCAACGGCTCGCAGCTGAGAAACCGCACCTTGGCCGGGATACTCAGTAGCACAGGAATTCGCTTGTCAGCGCAGTCCTGATTCTCGACCGAGGTGCCAAGCCAGATGTTGTGGATGATGGATCCTCCTGTCGTTAGCCAAGCCTCAGCCAGAGCGCGTGCCGAGGCCTCGGCTAAGGTGATGTTGGTGCGAGGAATCGCATTTAGCACCCGCTCCATGCGCGGGCGGAGATTCTCGATGCGCTTGGTCAACAGCAGCCAATCGAGATTCGGCGTCGCCACGATCAGCGCCATCAGCCGCACCAGCCATTCAATCGGCACCTCATCATCCAGCCAGTCAGCGAGGGAGGCGCAGAAGACGCGGGGTCTCCAGGCGGGTAGGGCTGCCCAGACATCGGGCCGGAAGATGGTCGTCTTTGCCTTGGTGTCGTAGGCTTTGAAATCGCCATCGCTCGTCATTTGATAGCGGAGCATTTTTTCACCGTTCAGGAGCCGGGTATTGTTGGCGGTGATGTCCCATTTGATGGGTTGTTTCCACATTCTAGCCGAAGCGAGCACACGAGGCTTTCCAGGCCCCCATTCACCAAGCACGGCGGGGTTGCGCTTGCTTAGCGTCTCCGCGTAGCAGTTAGCGCACCCTGGCGACCACTTGGTGCATCCGCGCCAGGGGTTGAACGTATGTGTCGTCCATTCGATTTTGGAGTTCTCAGCCATGGTCAGTCTTCGTGCCCTCCGGTAAGAGCTGGGAAGAAGGCTTGTCCGTCTTGGTTCCACAGGATCCTTGCCTGTGACACTTCAACGGAGTCCTTCCCGTGGCGCATGGCAATCTCACGGAACCATCCAAGCTGATAGTCATGCTTACGCATCTTCAGCTTGGGCCGTCCCACATCGTCCAACTTCACGAATCCATCATCATCTTTGCAAAGGATCAGATGGGCCAGCTCATGGTCAATCAGCGCATCTTGCTGTGCGCTCGACATCTCTTCGTAGGCGTCAACATCGATGGTGATTTCAGCATCTCCGTTGCCTTTGAGCCGGTCTTTGATGTTCAAGATTCGGATGCAAGCGAGCGCAGGGTATCCGCCAACTGCGACGGCAGGGCCGTTGTCACTCTTCGCAATGAGAATGTCGAGCTTCAGCTCAATCTTGGCGAGGTCTGGATGGTAGGTTTCCATCATCCGCGTTGCACGGTTGACGATGTGATCGGGTGCTAGGTCGTAGGCTTTCATGGACGTGGTGTTACTTGTTGGTTCTGCGGTTGTATTCCGCGATGAGGAGCGCATCAGCGATTGCGTGCGTGATTTTCAGGTCGGGGAAAAGCTGTTGGGCTTTGGCCTTCGAGACGTTCTTGTCTCCGCCGGTCAGGCATGACATGCCCTTCTGCCACTTCTGAGGGGTGATGGTTTCAAACCGAATCTCAGCAGCGACCAGCGCCATGCGCAGGCCACCGAATCCCTGCCCAAAGGTGAACGTGCTGGTGACACCTTGGCCGGGCATGGCATGGACTGATTCGATCAGCGCGACTGGATCATAATCCATTGAGCCTGAGTAGGCGCGGAGGTGATCCCAAATGTCGCGTTCGGTTTCAGGCATTTTGAATGCCCAGGCTTTTCCGTCCTGAGTGATGAAGGCGATGCCGCCCGATTTCCCTGGGTCAATTCCGATAAAGAGTTTGGATCTGTTGTTCATGTCAGTTGATTATTGTCGTTGGTGGCACAGTTTCGGTTTACTTTTTAGCTCGTGAGCCAGCGCCATGCTTCCGCTGCCACGCGCGGAACTTGCGCATCTCCAAGGGATTCAATTCGGTCCACCCGTCGGGGAAGCCCATGAACCACTCGCAGAATCTGGGGGTCAAACTCTGGCCAATCTCGTTGGGGAGTTGGTTGCCACAGTTTTTCATGGCTCGCTTGCG
>JAIXVB010000146.1 GCA_027483245.1 Verrucomicrobiaceae bacterium
ACTTGACTGCGGCATCCTTGATTCAACGATCTGGTTTGATCGTGAAGCACGCGAACTTTTCATCACTGCTCTGCTCATGGCGACTCCGATGGAGATCACTGAGCCAATGGAGCAAATCGAAGTAAACTCTCTGGATCGAACAGGGTTCACGGTTCCTCCTGGTTGGTATGGCTTCATCGGTGCTGCGGGCCCTGGGATTGTCCACCGTGCAGGTATGGCGATTGAGCCAGGTCTGGCAGCTTTGGCTAGGCTTGGGAAGCCAGAGATTGAGAGTCGCACTCCAGATTTTGAGGGGCGGCGATTGGTTCGGGTCGATGGCGGTTACATCGTGCTAAATTTCATGCGCTACCGTGACAAGGATTCGGGTTCAGCGGAACGCTCAAAGCGCTATCGCTTGCGCCAAAAACAACGTCAAGAAGTAGAAACGTCACGCGTTCGCGTCACGCCGTCACGCGTGATTCGTCACCAAGCAGAAGCAGAAGCAGAAGCAGAAGCAGAAGCAGAAGTACCCTTTGCTAAAGCAAAGGGGGTGCAGGGGGAAGAAACAAGTTTCTCCCCTGCCGACTCTCGGAGTGAAAAGCCAAAAATCTCACGGAAAGCCAAACCCGTCGATGATGCTTGGCTTGATGAACTCCAGGCAGATTACCCTCACGTCCAGATCCGGCACGAATACACCAAAGCCAAAACCTGGATTGCTGCACATCCTGGCCGGACACTCTCGAGACCATTCTTTACCAACTGGATAAACCGATTACCGCCACCTCCCCAGGTTAACGAAGCGAAGAAGGAAGACTATCGATTCGATGTCTGGGACAAATAACTTCACCACCTCAAAACTCATGAACGAAAAAAATGAACTGTGCCCACGTTGCGGGGCTGTTAAAGAACCTCTGTCAGCGGAAGCCTTGGAAGGCAGCTGCTTCCCGCGCATCTGGCCAGGTCCGTGTGGCGATTGTGTCGAAAAAGAGCGCGAGGATGCCAAAATTGAAGAGTCACGGCGCATCATCCGGCGGCGAGCTGCGGAATGGGCAAACGAATTTGGCGAGTATGATGACACCAACCCTGACCACCCGAGGGCTATCCCTGGCGCGAAATCCGCGCTTCTGGCGAGCTTTCGCGACTGCGGCAAGGGTGTTGCTCTGGTCGGGCCGCCAGGTCGCGTTAAAACGCGGCTTTTGTTGTGGCTGGCAAAACAGATGTTTATGGTTGGCCGCGATGTCCACTTCATCACCTCCGCTGAGTTTGGACGATATGCCGCAGGTAAATTTAGCCACGAGGATGAATACCGGGAGCGGTCAGTCTGGGAGCTGGCGCGTTGTCGGGAGTGTGATTTCCTTTTCTTCGATGACCTCGGACACGAGAAGGCCACCGAAACCTACTGCGTCGAATTCAAGGCGCTCCTTGATGAGAGGTCGCGGCCCAAACCTGCGCAACCGATGTATTGGAGCTCGAACTTCGGCGGCCAGAGCTTGATTGATAAGTTCGGCGACCATGGCGCGGCGATTGTTCGGCGTCTGGATCAGCTTTCAACCTTCGTCACTGCATAAAGAAAGCAAAAAGGCCAACCCTCACAGGCTGGCCTTTTTCTTCGGGGGAGTTGCTTAACTTGGCTGCTCCTCAAGCCAGGCTTTCAACCTGAGCGCCTGTTCTCCGCTCGGTTCGGCATGACCATGGAGCCAATCGTTGAGCCGTTGCGGACGTACCTGCAGCCATGTGGCCAGTTTGGATCGTGATCCGTGGCCCTGGCAGTCGAGAACACGGGTCACGTCGGCGATGAGTTGGGGAAGCAGGTTGTCCATAGGTCTTGGCGATCTCTCGCGACGCCTTGCGGCGTTTCGGCCCGTGATCGGCGGGCCATCATCAGGCGAGGCCTACCATTCGAAGGTTGGCAGGTCTGGCGCCGTTGAAGCATGGGCATCCAGGCGCAAGTATGTAAACCCTCGGTCCCTGAAGAACTGCACCACGGCGCGGAAGGCGTCGCTGAATCGATCTGGAGGGAATGCCTCGGTCATTTCCTCGTCAAGGTCGGCATGAACGATATGACCGCTGCTGTCGTAGAGCGTGGCGAGCACGTCGCGAGGATCCGCTTTCATGAGCTGCTCACCGTCTTCCTTGGTGATGTGAGCCGTTGAGATGACGGGAACTTGCATCACGTCGAAGGACATGCGCGCTGTCTCGGGTTTAAACTGGTTATTCATGGCGGTGATGGTTTAGCGGTTATGGGTGGCGGGTGAGTAGCCTTCTGAGACTTCGGCGGAGTTATCCAGTTTCCAAGGTCCTGACGTGCGGCAAGCCTTTACGGCCGTAACTGCGCCGTCTGTTTCCAGCTTCAAGGCGCAACCTGGGTTCTCTTCGGCGGCTCGTAGAAGCTCGGCCTCTGTTTTGGCGTCGTGTGGTCTGTTCATGGCTATAGATGATAAAAGGTGAAGCGGGGAGGGGTCGGACCTCCCCGCGGTGCTGGATCTCTTAGCCGTTGGTTTTCAGCTTCTTCATCTCTTCTGCCAGGGCCCACAGAGCACGGTTGACGTGCGTGTTCTGGTCAATGCCGTTTACTTCCCGTGTGCGGCGGCGTGCCACCCGGCGTCCTGCTTCGTCCCGTTGCACGTAGCCAAGTCCACCACGGATCAGGCTTTCCTGGGCAGTGTTGAGCGTGTTCCAGATGGTCGGGGCCGCGTCTTCGCGGCGCTTCACTGTCAAAACCTGTTCGGCGGTGATCGGTGCTTCGTCTTCGCCATAGCGAGCAACCAGAGAAGCGCGGGCAAAGGCCAGGCGTTCGCCATCGGTCAATTTGAGCCCGTCCATCTCGCTCACGCTGTCAGAAACCTCTGGCAGTCTCTCGAGCAACTCGCAGCATCCGTCAATCACTCGGCCTTGAACGTCTCCTTTGTGAGGAACGCAGATGTCGTCGATCATGGACTGAGCGACAACCATTCCATTCCCGCAGATCATGCGGAAGACTCCAGCCATCAGGCGGTAAGCGCTGGTGCCGTCGTGAGAGTTGAGCAACACGATCTCGTTATGAGTGCCGCCAACTGCCAACTCCTGCGAATCGTGGCGGAGACGGATAAGATGCTTGGTGAACCCGCGCTTCTCTTCGTCCCGGCTCCCGCCCTGCATGAGAGCATAAGGACGAAACCCTTCCTTCATGAGTCCAGTCAGGACTTCCGAGGTCGGAATGTAGCTGTAGCGCTCGCTGCGGCTGTCGTGCTTCTGTTCAGCGAACACGCTAGGAGCGATGCGGCGGACATCATCCAAGGTGAGCGCTGTGCGGCTGCTGTGATTGACAGCACCATTTGCACGGCTGAAACGGCTGATTGAGGTAGTGAATGAGGAGTACATGACTTTGTTTTCTGGTATTGCGATTTGCCCCGATTGAGTAACCATCTCCACGCTGGGGCCGCATGGCTCTGGTATTGCGGCGGTCCGTTGGTGTTATCAGCACCGGCGGGCCGCTTTTCTTGTGGCAACGGTTCTACTCTAACGATAATCCGTTAGAGCGCAAGGCCAAATTTGAAATAATTTTCATCTCGCCCGAAAATCCCCATCGGGGAGCCGTCCGAATCTCCCGCCCCATTGACTCCTCTGCTACTCTCTCCCCATGTCAGACTCTCCACCTTCACGCTCTCCCCGCGTCTCTCGCCCCATCACAGTGAGACGCACCCCCGCTAGAGACAAGATCGCTCGCCACCTGCCCACAGCTCTCAGAGAGTCATGGACATCGCGCAAGCTCGCACAAGTCGCAGGTGTGGACATGCACACAGCAGCCGATGCACTCGCCGATGCATCTGCGCAATTGCACACAAAATCTCAACAACTTATCGGTATTGAGACTGAGAGGCTGGCACAGGAGGCACGGAAAGCCCGTGAAAGTGCCATCGCACGCCTGGAGAGCCTAGGAAAGGCCGTGGATTCGGTCGCGGCTGCCCTCCAGGCTAAGGGCGAGTCTGCATCTGCCAAGGACGTCAAGGAAGCAGTCGCTGCGGCAGCTCAGCTCTGGCGGCATGTGGAGAACCTGACCGGCTTGGACGTGGTGAAGACAGCGGCAGCAAGCCAGCTCAAGGGCGGAGATGGTAAGCCGGTCGCATTCGATGGAGTCGCGGCCCTGGAAGCGGTTGCAGTCTCAATAGAATGATACTTTTACGGCGCTGAAATGCGTTTCGTCCCGAGGTAGTAATCGACAAAAGTATCAGTCAGCCCATTTTTGGGCGCATTATTGAGATTCCTTGTTGCGTCTCAATAGACCGATTTGCATTCTGGAATCCTTCAATTACAGTCTCAACACTCATAACTCGTTCATTATCAACGATTTAGGATTTCATGTTTTCGGTGTTGTCTGTAGTTATGCTTTTTCGCCAGGCATTTCCCCTGCTCGGTGAGCTTGTCCTGTGCATCCTGGATCGTGACGCCATGAGCGAGCGCGCGCATCGTTGGACCTGCTAACGTCGGCGGTGATGAGGCGCGGCTGGAGATCGTGGGGGGGGTGGGGCGGGGGAGGGGGGGGGGTGAACCGGTGCCAGGGGTCGAAAGCTAAGAGGCTCCCCGCGTAAAAAATCCGCAACTTGCCCTGTGGGGTCTTGATCCTTTTGGAGTCAAGCGTATGCATGTTGGATTCGGCCAAGATGATGGATCTAGACAGCGGCACAGGCAAGATGTGACTTCGCCCATAGCTGGATGATGAACCTAGATTGGTCCGAGTTGAAGTTGCGCCATACCGTAAACGATGCGGGTGGCGTAGCTTCTGCCTTCTGTTCCTGAGTCTTGGGGTTGCCTTCATGGGGTCAGTTGATTAATGTGCCACATGGAACAGCGAGAAACAGGGCGTCCGACTGGAACTGAAGCATTGGTTTGTGCTGATATTGCAAGACGCCAAAAGTTGGGGATAGCCAAGTATGGTGTGACAGTGGCAGATAATCCTTTGGGATTGCTTCAATGGTTGGAACACGCGTATCAGGAATGCCTTGATCAGGCTGTGTATCTGAGGCGTGCAATGGGGGAACTACCCACTCAAGAAAGCCCGTCTGGGGAATCGGCAGTCAGTGAATGTGTCATGATAGGATTTCCAGCATCGACAGGGTTGCCATGCACGGTGCGTTCATCCTGGGGCATATTTTGGCCCGGTCGAGATCGGCGGCTGTTTTGCCTCCAACCCGGTGAGGCTTGCTGCATTGAAGTTGATGAGCGGATTTCACAGGTGCGAGTTGCCATTTGCCAGGGCGACAAAGAGCAGTGCGAGCTTTGGGTGAACCGACACTTCGAGCTGAGCGGTGCAGGTACCTTTGCGTTAGAGACCGATGGCAAGGCATGCTGCTTCTATCGGAAGTCGCAAAGGCTGATCGTGATTTGGATGTCGCTACCGTCGATCGAGGATGGAGCCCTGACATTTGCGTTGCTTGGGCATGAGTGCGTTCATGCGGTGAATGGCATCATGGATGCGATGGGGATGAAGCCTGACTTCGCGAATGAGGAGTTCACGGCCTACACGTTGCAGATGTTGATGCAGAGCTATATTCAGAGCATTGGCGTTCCGGTGCCGTTGACTGAGGGGGGTGAGCCATGATCAAGTATGGCCTGCAATGGCCAGAGGGGACAGACGAGATCGACATCGAGCTGGCGCTGTATTCGAAAGATCACCTGCGCGAGATTCCCGGGTCGCAGTGCCTTTCGAAGTGGGGGCACATGCGCAACGCCATCAGGATGTTGGTGCCTGAGAGCGTGTTTGCTTGGCACCGATGGGTGGATAAGTTCGGTGAAGAGTGGTGCAAAGGCGGGTGCTTGACGGTGTGGGGCGCTGGCTCAACAACGAAGTCGGGTATCCTGGGGATGTTTGTCTATGTGGACTTGCTCTGCGCTCCAAAGGACACGTTGACGGTGATGGTCACCAACCCCATCCCCAAGCATTGGGACCGGTGCTTTTCGAAGATGCTGCAATGGCGAGCGGCAATGCCGAAGAAATACAAGGTCGGGCGAGTGATCAGGTCCCCGCAACCGCAGCTGCTGACGGTGGAAGGTGAGGACGGTAGCCGAATGGGGGTTGTCTGTATCTCCAACGATCAGGGTGAAACCAGCTCTGACATGGCCAAAAAAGTCGGTGCCCATGCCAAGCGCGTTCGGTTGGTTGTCGATGAGGCGCAGGGTTGCACGTCCGCGGTGCTGGAGTTGAAGATGAACTTGGGCGCTTCCGGTGAATATCAGGAGGTTTTCATTGGCAACCCGACATCATGGCAGAATCCGTTGGGGCAACATGCCCTGCCGTTGCATGGCGATAAGAAGAAGATCCACGAAGAAGAGCCTGACGAGTGGGACACGGCGACGATGTGGGATGACAAGCCAGGTCGCTGCATCGTGTTTGATGGGAAACGTTGCCCAACCTTGGACAGCGCGGCGGAAGCACGGCGGCTGAATTTCATGCTGAGCCCGCGAATGCTGAAGCAGGCGCAGACGATGCCAGGGGGGGAGAACTCGCTCTACTACTGGTCACAGGTTCGCGGGAGGATCCCTCCGGCCGGCATGTGCATCACGGTGTTGAGCGACCTGGATCTTGATTCGAGCGGGTGTAAGGCAAAGGTCCAATTTACTGGGGAAGTGCATGACTACCTCGGTGGTGACTTGAGCCTTGGCGGAGATGCTGCGCCGATGTATCGCATCCGAGTCGGCGCAGTTGCCGGGATTGGAGTAGTGGCTTGCATCGCGGGGAGAGAATACCTCACCGTGGATCTAACGAAGCCTGACAAGTCTGGTCAGATGTCAAAGCAGTTTGGGCCGTTGCTGAAACGTTGGGGGATTCACCGGCTCGAAGACTGCGCCCTTGAGGCCAGTGGACAACAGGGAGCCATCGTGGATACCTTCGAGCGAGATGTGAATGGCAGCGTGGGCAATGGGCGCATCTGGCGCGTGAAGAGTGAACACGCAGTGAGCGATCGACGATTGAGCTACGGGAAAAAGGATGCCAAAGGGAAGCGCGAGAAAGCCAGCGAGCGATACAAAGACCGGGCAAGCGAGCTCGTGATGAACCTTGTGGAGTGCGTTTACCAGCGGTGTCTGTTTGGGATTGATGGCGAAGTCGCTTACCAGATCACGAGCCGAGGGATTGATGAAGGATCTCTGGACGGCGGGAGGCTCAAAGTGCAGGAAAAGAAGAAGTGGCGGAAAGCGAACGATGAAAAGTCTCCGGATGAAATGGACGCGGTGGCCGTCGTGATTTCGATGCTACTCGAGAAGGGAATCCTGAAGCCAGGGCGCGAAACCAATGCCGAAGTGATGCCACAGCTCGAAGACTTCATGATGCCGAAGAAGCGGACTTCAGGGCCGATGCGAGGAAACCAGAAGGTTGTTGCGCTGGTAAGACGGTGGTGAATTGACAGTTGCGCACCAGGTAACTTTGTGGCTACACTGGCACAACGTCAGGGAGCTTTGGTAAGCCGGTGGGTCTCATACGCCCGCTATGCAGGTTCGATTCCTGCCCCTGGTTCCACCTCAACACACATCATCATGGGCTTCTGGAAAATTACTGTTCGCGGCAGCGGCGCACATCACAACTCGGCAAACCCTTCTGACGCCAATTTGATGGCGGCGGATTTCGTTAAGGATCTCGCGAGCAAAGGCAATCACACGGTGATGTCTGCTGAGTTTGA
>JAIXVB010000643.1 GCA_027483245.1 Verrucomicrobiaceae bacterium
AACACGCGCCGAGCTGGAGGCGGCTTTGGCGGCATGATCAACGACGACGGCGTGGTGCTGGTGATCGTGTCGGTGGGCAACGGGGAATACACCACGCAGATCCTTCCGTGATGGGGGGAAAGGGGAAAGGGAAAAGAGAAAAGAGAAAAGGTCAGAGGCTCTGAAGCCTGACATCTTTCTCTTTCTCCTACTCATACTCCTCCTCCCCTGAATGCTGGGAAATGGCAGAGGGAAAAGGGATAAGGGATAAGAGAAAAGGTTCAGCGGCTCTGAAGTTCGGAGTCAGAGATCGTCCTCGAACTCGTCCTCGTCCTCGAACTCGTCCTCGATTCTTCGGCGCTGAGGTCTCACGTCCGCCGAAAAAGGAAATGATCATCCACAGATTTCGCCGAGGTCGCAGATTTCGGGGACGGGGGTACACGCGCCCTCGCGCTCCGGGTTATCCTGATGACCGAAGTCCACTTTCTTGTGTCAGGCTGAGCTAGGGCGATTGGGGGAATTGCTTCCCGAAGCCTCTGCCCGCGAAGGGCTGCTATTGCCCCAGGTGAGTTTTCTCTGATACCGAGAAGCGCAGAGGCAGAAGCGCCTCGCACTGCCACTGAAGCGAAAAGCGCAATCGCTGCGCTTGGAAGCGCTATCACTGAACTTCAAAGCGCTGGCACTGCGCTTACAAGCGCTATCACCGAACTTCAAAGCGCTGGCACTGCGCTTACAAGCGCTACCACTGAACTTCGAAGCGCTGTCACGGAGCTTCCAAGCGCTAACGCAGAACTTCGAAGCGCTGTGACTGCGCTTACAAGCGCCGTCGCAGAGCTTACAAGCGCTGGCATTGCGCTTTCCCATTCTGGGCACAAAATAGGGCGAGCCTTTCGGCTCGCCCAGAGTGGAATGCTTTCAGGAGAAGGCTTTAAAAATTCACGCTGAAGGTGAGGGAACCGAAGATTTGCTCAGACTCCTGACCTTTGAACTCCTTGGTGCGGTAGATGTAGGCGTAGCTGAGTTTGGTGTTCTTCCAGTTCATGCCGATACCGGCCGAGAGGTCCGCCACGAAGGGGTATTTATCCACGGAATGGCTGTCGCGGAAGGTGTTGCCATCCAGGAAGATGTTGCGGGCGATGGCGCGGCCTTCGCCACGAACGAAGAGATGAACGCCGAAACGACGAGCCCAGTTTTTCGCGGTACCGGGATTTTCCAGGGCCGTCGGTGTGGTGGAGGATTCCGTGATCGCTCCCGTGCCGAAGTCATCTGGCAGGTTGTAACCCAAGCGGATTTCAGTGCCAACATTGGCGTGGGTGTTCACATTGCCGAGCGTGGCACCGACATAGGGCAGGATGTCCCAGTCGAAGCCATGGTTGTCTTTGCGATCGCGAATCCGCCACATGCGCTCGTAGGAGACATTGATCCCAATCTCGTTGCCGATTTGATTGTTCCAACCGGCGGGGAAATCGATGCCGCGTGATTCATGGACATAACGCTGGGTTTCCTCGGCGAAGGACCAGGGGCCGACGACGCCGATGTTGAAGATGAGGGAATTCTTCACGTATGTGTTTTTCCAGATGATGCCGAAGCCCACGTAGAGCCAGCCCGCATAGGGCCGTTCATTGGCTACCAGGGTGGTGCTGCGCACATCCACGGGCGTGTACATGCTCTGGCCGATGGAGATGGCGACATTGCGCTCATAGGTGGTGTCACCGGTCCAGGAGACATCGTCAAAGAGGCTGACGAGACCACCGATGGTGTCGTCATCGCCGAAACGCTTGAGGTTAGGCGAGGTCCAACTGACACGGGCTCCGTTGGTGTAATTTTGGTCCGTTCCGCCGAAGAGGTCGTTCTCAAAGTAGGTCGTGAGAGTGCCGTAGTTGTTTTCGTCAATGCCTTGAGCGGAAAGCAAGCTGGGCAGGGCCACGAGAGAGAGGAAAAAGAGGGTGAGTCGAGGTTTCATGGGAGGAGTGTGAGGTTGGATTGAATCGTCGGGACGCAAAGCGCAGTTGTGGGGCCGTTCGGTGAAAGGGTTTTAAAGCGTTGATGCTCAACGATTTATAGAAGTCTGCGAGAGGTGGGGCGGGTGGTAAGGTCGTGCAGGTTGCCCAGTTGCGGGGTGTTCATCGTGCACAGAGCGGGAGATGGGAGAAATGGAGTCTGTCCTTGAGTCTTGGGGGGAGCGAGACTTTATGGGAGCCTTCTTTTTCCATGCCTTCTCTCGACTACCCGCCGCCGCTTCAGCGCTTGATTGCTCACATCAAGTCGCTGCCAGGATTAGGCCCGCGCAGTGCCGAGCGGCTGGTGCTGTGGCTGCTGCAAAGTCAGGGTCGTGTGGAGCCTCTGGTGGATGCTCTGATGGCGGTGTCAGAGCGGGTGCATGCCTGTGATCAGTGCGGGTTCTTCATCGAGCGCGATGAGGACTGTGTGCTCTGCCACAGCACGAAGCGGAATCACCAGATCATCTGTGTGGTGGAGCAGGCAGCGGATGTGCTGAGGCTGGAGCGGTCGGGGGCCTTTGGTGGTGTCTATCACGTGCTCGGCGGAAAGCTGTCGCCTTTGGACAATGTGACGCCGGAGGATCTGCGGATCGAGCCGCTGCTGGAGCGGGTGAAGGCGCAGCAGGTGGATGAAGTGATCCTGGCTGTGGGCAGTGATGTGGAGGGGGAAGCGACGGCGAGTTATCTGAGCGAAATGCTGCGCACGGAGGGCATCGCGGTGTCTCGGCTAGCCCAGGGAATGCCTGCGGGTGGGGGACTGGATCATGTGGATGAATTGACGCTTTATCAGGCGATGCATGGGCGTCGGCGGTTGTGAGGTGATCGCATTGAGAGGGCTGTCCTGAAGCGGCTTCGCGGACTTTTTTGATCCGCCGCGCAACTCATGGAGCGTGGCTTTGTTTCACCGCTCGCAATCCCCAACCCAATGATCCAACGATGAAACCGAAACACACATTCCTTTGCAGTCTCAGCCTGCTGGCGCTGAGCACCACCCTCTCCCTCGCCCAAGAAGGTTCCCCGAAAGGTGAGGGCGCTCCCAAAGGTGAAGGCGGAGGCCGCCTGGGCGACTTTTTGAAACGCGCCGATACCGACAATGATGGTAAGATCAGCAAGGATGAGTTCAGCCAATTCTCCAAGCGTGACAACGACGACCGCTTTTCCAAAATGGATAGCAATGGCGACGGTTATGTGGAGACCAGTGAAGTGAGCGCCATCACGGAACGTCTGCGCGAAGGCATGCGCAATCGTCAGGGTGGGGAAGGTGGCGCGGGGGGCTTCCGCCGCCCGGGTGCTGAAGGTGGAGACGGTGGTTTCCGTCGCCCACCGACCGGTGAAGGCGCGGCCAAACCTGAAGGCGAGCGCCCAGCGCCTCCTGAAGGACAACGTCCGCCACAGGGAGATCGCCCAAAAGGTGACCGCCCTCCCGGCGGTGGCATGGGACCGAATGTGGATGAGATCTACGGTCGCATGGACAAGAACAGCGACGGTGCGGTGGACAAAGAAGAGTATGTGGAGTTCTCCAAGCAGGAGATCGAGCAGCGCTTCACCCGCCTGGATGAAAACACCGATGGCAAGGTGACCAAGGAAGAAATGAAGTCCGGGATGGAGCGGATGAGAAACATGATGCGCGGCGGTGCAGGTGGCCCTGGGGGTCCCGGTGGACCTGGAGGCCCCGGCGGCGCGCGTCGCCCCGGTGGAGATCGTCCGGGCGGTGAAGGTGGCGAAGGCGGATTCCGTCGCCCACCTACCGGTGAGGGCAATGGCCCTGGTCGCCCACGCCCTGAACTGGAAAGCGAAGCACCGAAAAAAGACCCCGCTTAATTGAGCTGAGGTTCGAGTATAAAAGAGGCGAGGTTCCCGGAAGGGGACCTCGCCTTCATCGTTTTTGCGGCGGACGCCGTGTTAAGCGGCATTCATTAGCGCTTCGATTTCATCGGCCTCGATCGGAATGGAGGCCATCAGATCGATGTTGCGATCTTCCCCAATGAACAGGTCGTTTTCCAATCGGATGCCGAGGCCTTCTTCACGAATGTAGATGCCGGGTTCGACCGTAAAGACCATGCCTGCTTGGATCGGTTTGATCGTGTTGCCGACGTCATGCACATCCAGGCCCAAGGGGTGACTGGTGCCGTGTGGGAAATACTTTTTATACAGAGGCCGGTCAGGGTTCTGAGCAGCCACGGCGGCGCGATCTAGAAGACCGAGGTCGATGAGCTCTGAGGTCATGAGTTTGCCCACTTCTTCCTGATACTCGCGGATCACCACACCGGGGCGCAGCATCTGGCAGCATTCGCGGAAGACCCGCAGCACGGCGTCATAAACCTGGCGCTGGCGCGGGGTGAAACGGCCGTTCACCGGAATGGTGCGAGTGAGATCGGCATTGTAGTTGCCGTAGTTCGCAGCCACATCCAGGAGCAGCAGGTCACCATCCTGACAAACGCAGTGATTGGTGACGTAGTGCAGCACACAAGCATTCGCCCCGCTGCCGATGATGGGCGGATAGGCAAAACCGCGCGCACGCTGACGAATGAATTCGTGATAGAGCTCAGCTTCGACCTCGAACTCGTGAACACCGGGTTTCACAAAGCCCAGGAGACGGCGGAATCCATCTTCGGTAATGCGGATGGCTTCGTTCAGAGCTGTGAGTTCAGCTGGTTGCTTCAGGCTGCGCAGGCCATGCATGAGCGGAGCGAGACGACGGTAATCATGCAGGGGATACTCCTTCTGGCAGCGGTGAGTGAAGCGGGTCTCGTTGCTCTCGATGATGATCCGAGCCCTAGGATGCTCATTCGAGTTCAGATAGACGTGCTCTGCCTGACACATGAGCGAGCGGAACTGGGTCTCAAACTCCGTCAGCCAATGCACACGGTTGATGCCTGAACGCTGGGTGGCTTGAGCTTGAGTGAGCTTGTCACCTTCCCAGATGGCGATGAGTTCACTGGTCTCACGAACAAAGAGCTGCTCACGCTGCTTTGGATCTGCGGCGTCTGGGAAAAGAACGAGGATGGTTTCTTCCTGATCGATGCCGCTGAGGTAAAACAAATCGCTGTTTTGCACAAAGCCCATCGTGCCATCGGCATTGGTGGGTAGCACGTCATTGGCATGGAGGATGACCAAGGATCCTGGCGGCAATTGAGAATAAAGCCGCTGGCGATTGGAGATGTATAACTCAGCAGGAAGCGGCGTGTAGCGCATGGCAGAAAAATCGAAGTTTGACGAACCGTGAGGTTTCCAGGGCGGGGTTGTTATTCAACAACCCTGAACGCCCTGAATCGATCCGAAGGCACACGGTTCACAGGTGATCCACTCTCCTGAGGAAGCGTTTACTGCTGCGGTGCAGCAGGAGCTGGAGGCGTGACGACCGGCTGCGGTGGGATCGGTGCAGTTGCAGGGGCTGCTGGAGCCGCAGGTGCTGGAACTGCTGGAGCCGGTGTTGGCGCAGGAACAGGAGCGGAAGTCGCTGCTGGGGCAGCTGGCGCTGGCTCGACTTTGATCATTGGGGCAGGAACTTCCAGTGAAGGCGGTGCCTCTGGAGTGACCTTCAGGGCTGGAGCCGGTGTTGGAATCGTGGGAGTCACGGCAGGGGCACTCGGTGCAGCAGGAGTCTGGGGCATCAGCGTGGGGGAAAGGGTCGGGCCACCCGAGTTCAGCTTGATCTGCGGAGCGCCGGGAGTCGGAGTCACCGGTGTTTCGACTTTAGGCTTCGGTGGACCATCGACTTCTTTGCTGGGCAACTTCGCAGCGATCCATTTCAGGCGACCTTCGCTCTCCTCTTTGACCGTGCTGCCTGCGGCTGGGAATTTAACCGGGATGCTCTCATAAGTGGTCTTGGCCTCAGCTTCTTTGCCTTCAGCCCAGAGGAGATCGCCCAGGCGGAGTTGAGCCAGAGCGCCGATGTCGGTGTCTGGATTTTCGCTGATGACGCGCTCAAACAGGGGCTTGGCTTCTGCCTTTTCACCCATGGACTCGAGCTTGGAAGCAAGGCCCGTCAGCACCTGAGGAAACAGCGGATGTTTCGCGTGAGATTGGATGAATTCTTTGAGAGCTGCGACGGAGGAGTCTTTTTGGTTGGCTTCCCAGAGCAGGTCAGCTTTCAGCAGCAGCGCATTCCCGGCAGCGACGGTGCCTTTGAAATTGCTGATCACGAGATCGGCGTCTTCGATGGTTTTTGCCGATGCAAAAGCAGCGCCTGCCGTGATGTCGTTTTGCCGTGCGCTGTATTGGACCACGCCATACACGACCGAACCGAGGGCGATGGCTCCAGCGAGGAGGACGAGTTTCTTGAAGTTGGCTTCGAGGAACTTCTCCAGCGGTGTGGAGGTTTCAATGAGGGGGGCGGGTGGGGTCGCGGTGGACATGGGGGCGTTTGAAAAAAGAACTGCGGGAGGAATTATGCGCCGACTTTCGCACGAGCTTCGTCGGCGAGCGCGGTGGAGAGGTAGCGTTCACCGGTGGAGCAGGCGACGGTCACGATGAGCTTGCCTTTGTTTTCAGGCCGCTGAGCCACACGGATGGCTGCCACGACATTGGCACCGGTGCTGATGCCGACGAGCAGGCCTTCTTCTTTAGCGAGGCGGCGTGCCATGGCGAAAGCGTCGTCGTTGCTGACCTTGATGCACTCGACGATCTGAGGGTTTCCTGCGCTGTCCTTGAGGTGCAGGTTTTTGGGAACGAATCCAGCGCCGGTACCCTGAATTTTGTGCGGTCCCGGCTGGATCGGCTCACCGGCCAGGGTTTGATTGATGACCGGGGACGCCTCAGGCTCGACGGCGATGGCTTGGAAGCTTGGCTTGCGAGGTTTGATCACCTCGCATGTTCCGCTGATGGTGCCGCCCGTGCCGACTGCGGCGATGAAGATGTCAACTGCACCGTCAGTGTCGGCCCAGATTTCTTCCGCCGTGGTCTTCTGGTGAATGGCAGGGTTGGCTGGGTTTTCGAACTGCTGCGGCATCCACGCGTGGGGTGTGTTGGCGACGATTTCTTCTGCCTTGGCGATGGCACCTTTCATGCCCTGTGGTCCAGGAGTCAGGACGAGATCTGCGCCGAGAAGGGCGAGCAGTGTGCGTCGCTCCAGGCTCATGGTCTCAGGCATCGTCAGGATCAGTTTGTAACCCTTGGCGGCGGCGACAAAAGCGAGCGCGATGCCGGTGTTGCCACTGGTGGGTTCGACAATGACGGTGTCCTTGGTGAGAATGCCGCGAGCTTCAGCGTCTTCGATCATCGCCATGCCGATGCGGTCCTTGACGCTGCCGAGGGGATTGAAGAACTCACATTTCAGCGCAATCGTCGCGTCCAGATCAGCGGTGACCTTGTTCAGTTTCACCAGCGGTGTGTTGCCGACGGTTTCGACGATGTTGTTGTAGATCTTGCCCATGATTCGAAAAGGTGAAGGTGGTGAGTGCGGGGGCGAAAACTGAGAAATTCAATCCCAGCCTCGCGGAGGGCCAGTTTATAGGGGGTAGGCTGCTCCCTTGCAAAGGGAAAAAGCTAGCAGGCGACCCCAATCACCGAGTGTGGGCAGGGCGGTTTCCCGGGCCTTTCACGGCTCAATTGGCAGAAGTCTGACCTCCCCAGAAAGGATCGCTGTGCTGGCAGGCGGCTGCGAGGCCGGGGTCGGAAGCTGGGGCAACAAAAAGTATCCGTGCGCGATTTGTCGGCCTATTTGGGGAATCACCAGGGCCTGATAAGCCACGTTGCTGCGTTTGATCAAGGCCCCTGTGGTGAGGGTATCGCTGAGACTGAAACTGCCGGTCACCAGGCCTGTCGCCGGGCTAATCCGGCAGGTGACTGCGCCTCGATTCAGAGTGCTGCCGGGCGCAGGTAGGCTGGGAAGGTGGGTCGCGGGGAGTCGGAAGCTGAGGCTCGGATCAAGGCTGCTCATGGCTAAACCGCCACCGTTGAAGATCAGGCGGGCATTGGGGCTCGTGCTGATCGGCGCGGTGAATCCGAACCAATAACTGCCCGAAAGAGGAGGTGAATAAAAGCCCCCGGCTAGCTCAAGGTTGTAGGCGTCAAACCCCGATCGATAAAGTCGTGCTGCGGTGGCAGGGTTGGCCGGACGTGATTGAGTCAGGTTACCCGTGAGGGTGTTGTCCTTGGCTAAATCGAGATCCGCACCGCGCTCCACCCGGAATGTGCCGCTCAGACTGCCTTTGGGATGCGTGGTGTAGAGCGATTTGTGGACGAGGACTTGCCCCTCAAGGCCGACAAAAGCACTGCCGGTGATGCTCTCTCCATCGGCGGTTTTGCCACTGAGCGTCAGGCTGCCTAGTGGGGCGATGGTGAAACTCAAATACCCATGGCCATCCGGCGTCGAACTTGCCTGAGTCTGGCCCGCGACTTTGAAGAGGGCTGCGTTGTAGAGTCCGCGATAAGCCTGGGCTTGTCTGCCCGCCGTCCAGACATTTCGCCAGGCGGTGAAACGGCACACTTCATTACCTGCGGTCAGGGTCGCCTCGCGGATTTCATCGCGGTCAGGATCGATGGCAAAGGCGAGTTCCAGTGCTGCGAGTGGGGCGGGGCGTTTGATCGTGATG
>JAIXVB010000445.1 GCA_027483245.1 Verrucomicrobiaceae bacterium
CAGTGTCGATGCGGGCGATGGCGGTCTGCAACGTGGTCTGACGCTGGGTGATTTCTTCGTCGGAGATGGCGCGGCTGTTTTGCAGTTTCTCAGCGTAGTCAAAGCTGCGCTGAGCCTGGGCGCGCTCGGCCTGAGTGACGAGGAGCTGGGCCTCAGCTTCGGCCAGTTGCGCCTGGGCGACCTTGAGTTCGGCCTCGAGATCACGGGTGTCGAGTTTGACCAGAGCCTGGCCCTTTTGCACGGTCTGGCCCAGTTTGACCCGCACCTCCTGCACCACGCCGCTGCGATGGGTGCCGATGGAAATGATCTCACTGCTCGGCTCGACCAGGCCGATGGCCGCGATGGTTTGATCAAAGGACGTGCGCGGAGGCATGACCGGCGGCGCGGTGACCTCGCGATTGGGCTGGCTGCTGATCACGGAGTGAACGGCCCAGGTCAATGAACCCAGGGCGATGAGGGGCAGGATGGGGATTTTCATGTGTTTAATGCGCAATTGAGTTTCGTGAAGGGGTGTTTTCCACGTGAGTGACGATGCCGTCATTCATGTGGGCGATGGTGTGGGCGTAGTGAAAGACACGGTTGTCATGGGTGACCACGATGACGGCGCGTTCAGGGGCCACTGCGGCGGTCGCGAGGAGTTCCATGACGGACTCTCCGGTCTTGTGATCCAGGGCTGCGGTGGGTTCGTCGCAGATGATGAGGCGCGGTTCATGCACCAGGGCACGCGCCAGAGCCACACGCTGTTGCTGACCGCCGGAAAGGGTTTTGGGCATGGCGTTGGCTTTGTTGCCCAGGCCCAGGCGCCCGAGGAGATCGGTGGCTTTTTTCACCGCTAGGCTGCGCTTCATGCCATCGGCGATCAGCGGCACGGCGGCGTTTTCGGCGGCGGTGAGGGAGGGCAGCAGATTGTACTGTTGAAAAACGAAGCCCAGATTGCGGCGTCGAAACACCACCCGATCCGCTGGCTTCAGTTCGGCATGCGCGTGCCCCAGGACTTCGAGCTGGCCCTCAGTCGGATCGAGCAGACCCGCGATGACGGAGATGAGGGTGGTTTTGCCACAGCCACTGGGGCCGACCAGGAAGGTCATTTCACCGAGTCGCGCGCCGAAGTCCACGCCGCGCAGGACTTCCACCCGGGCGTCGTTTTCTCCGAAGTGTTTGCGAATGGCCGCACAGCGCACGGCATCTGGGGAGGAGGGAGCTTTCATAAGATCAACGGAAAACACTGGCGGGTTCCAGGACCATCACCTTGCGCACACTCAGCAGGCTGACGCAGGCGACGACACCCGCCATGAGCACAGCGACGCCCGCGACGGCCTCCCACATGAGGATGATGCCGCGCGTGGCCATACCATTGAGGGTGGCCTGAAAGAACGCGGCGGCCATGCCTGTGCCAATGGCATACCCGATGGCACCGGCCACCAGTGCTTGCAGCAGCACCATGATGACCAGGCGTTGATTGGTCACGCCGATGGCTTTGAGCGCGCCGAACTGGCGCAGGTTCTCCACGGTGAACATGTAAAAAGTCTGCCCACTGACGGCCAAGCCCACAATGAGCGCCACGGCGATGGTGATGCCAAAGTTCACCGGAATGCCGGTGTTTTTCAGGTAATAGACCACGCAGTCCCAGGCGAACTCTGCGGTGGTGCGCGCCTTGAGTCCAGTTTGCTCCTCAATGCGGCGTGCCAACTCCTTGGGAGAGACTCCAGGCTGTGCACGGGCGAGCACAAAGCTGAGCTGGTTGCGCTCGCGACCCTGGAACTGGATGGCCTCGCTGTAGCGCGCATGAATGACCGGGAAACTGACAAAGGGGGCGCTCGCATTTGAGATGCCGACCAGGGTGACCTTGTGATCATTGAGCTCCAGCACTTTGCCCAGTTCCAGCGGTTCGCCTGGGAAAAGCAGCATGTAACCCGCCTGATCCATGATGATGCTATTGGCCTCCCGCAGACTTTCCCATTTCCCCAGCAGCATCTTTCGCGGTGCCCCAATGAGGGTGCTGTCATCGACCCCCAGCGTGAAAGTAGAGGCAAACTTACCGGCCAGGGTTCGTGCCGTTGGATTGCCTTTGAAAAGCCGCACCGCGTAGTCCACCCCTGCGACACCGCGCACTCGGCTGAGATCCGTGTCCTTGAGAGCCTTCGTCTGCTCAAAGTATTCGGTGTATTTGTCCATCACCCAGATCTCCGCATCGGTCACATCCAGGATCTGGCTGCCGGTGCGCTTCATGATGCCGCAGAAGATGCTGACCTGGTTCTGCAAAAGGAAGGTGGAGAAGGCGAACGCGAAGATCAGGCCAAAGTATTTGGCGCGATCGGACATGAGCATGCGTAGGGCGATGAAGTTCATGGCGGGTGGTCGTTATTTGACGAATGGTCAATATTTGGGCAAAAAAACTCAGTGGTCGGCTTTCAGCCAAAGATGGGCATGGGGGAAGACCTCACGAAGGATGCGCTCATCCGTCTCGGTGTAGTCGTGGTCACGGAGCAAAGGTTTCCAACTCAGGCCATCACAAATGAGGTCCTGATTGCGGCGCACAGACAGCAGTGGATGAGTGATGCCGGCCTGGACTCGGAGTTGAGGCTCCTGTGACATGAGGTGACTGCCGACGGTGACGGAGACGAGTGAAAAGGTGGCCTGCTCTGGGGTGAACTGATCGCGTGGCATGTCACCCAGGGCCATGGCCTCGACGACGATGTTGTTCAGGATTCGCCAGCAGCGGGCACCTTGGAAGGCATGAGCTTGGCGGCGCTCTTCGCTGGCCTTTTCCCAGAAGGACGTGGATTTCAGCATCATCTCCACATGGAAATAATCCGGGCAGCTCACGGCAAATTCACAGCAGGCAAAACCAATGGCCCGGCAGCGTTCTCGGGTCAGGCCTCTGAATGCAGCGGCTTTTTCAAACATGTCCGCGCGTTGTTTGAGTGAGGCCGTGGCGACACTCAGCACCAAATCTTCCTTCGAAGTGAAATGCTGATAGAGCGTGCCTTTGGAATACTCCACCGCCTCAGCCAACTGATCCATGTTCCAAGCTTGGAAACCTTTATCAATCAACAGCCGCCGCGCATGGGTGAGGATCAATTCTTCACGAGCTTGGAACTCGCGTTCCTTGCGGGTGAAAGTGGGCGGGGGCGGCATGGAGAGGAAAGTGATCTTTTTTGACTGTTAGTCAAAAAAATAAAACACGGTTGTTGTGGGTTGAACTTCTCGGTCCCAAAAAACGCCAATCATGACGAGCACGATTGGCGTGGGATCACTCAAGCCAAGGCGTCGCGAGTGTAAGCGCTGTCCACGAGGCGCAGGCTGCCTTGGGGATTGGCGTTTTGCAGGGCCTCGGGCAGGCAGTCATCAGGGAAACCCTGGTAACAGACGGGACGCACGAAGCGGTAGATGCTGCCGGTGCCGATGCTGGTGAAGAA
>JAIXVB010000540.1 GCA_027483245.1 Verrucomicrobiaceae bacterium
GTGAAGAGATTGCCCTCTGGAATCGTGTAGCTGCCATCTGGTTCTGGATGAATGCGCAGAATTTTGCCTCGCAAATCCTGAGTGTTTGCCGCCGTGCGCAGTGCGTTGCCGTTCTTCTCTGGCACCGGATCGCGTTCATCCGTGGCCGGAAAAACCCGCGCCACTGCATGATCCGCGATACTCACCCAAAGATTCCCCGCATGATCCATCTGCAACCCACCGCCCTGATGGCCGCCCAGGATGTCGTAGCTCAGTAGCACATTCTCGCTTGCGAGGTCGAGTTTATCGGCAGCGATGGTGAAGCGAGAAAGGCGCGTGACTTTCCCGCTATCCGCTTTTGGCGAGTAATGCAGATACACCCAACCATTGTTCGAAAAGTCGCGATCCAGTGCGAAGCCGATCAACCCATACTCACCTCCGACCGCCACGGCCACTGAGCCGACTTCACGCGTTGTCTTTTCCAATACCGACCACTTTCGCAGCGCACCGCCGCGCTCAATCAAATACACATCGCCACCCGCGGAGACTTGAAGCTGGATGCCATCCTTCAAATCAGAGACGAGCACCTCGAGTCCGATTCTTGCGGGATCGAAGTCTTCGGCTGCCCATGAGAAGATGCTCAGGGAGAGCAGTGCGGTAACAAGAGGAAGTCTAAAGAACGGTGACATGCGGCGGTGATAGAATACCGCGCAACTCGACATGAACCTCTGTCTGATCACCCCACGGAAAGAGACATCCGTTTATCGTTCGAAGCCACTTCCTCAACGCCAGATCTCGCCCATTGCAGGGTCGCCGGGCACGTCAAGTACCTGGACTTTGTTGATGCTGGTGAAGCGGGTGTGGTCGGTAAACTGGCGGACGATTTTCTTTTGTTCATCCAGCTCGAAAAACTGCGCCGTGGTGGCGAGGTAGCCGTGGCCTAGCCAGTTGATGACGAGGGTGTGACCATCGGGTAGGCGCTGGAAGCCGCTGATGAGCCGGAGCGGGTTGTTAGGTACTTCCTGGGTTCCGAGTTTCCACACGGCCTTGCCTTCGCGATCCAGTTCAATGATGGCCTCGCCCTCGCCACAGGCGATGAGGAGGTGGCCTTCCGAAAGCTCGCGGACTTCATGCGGATCGCCGGGTGTTTTGATTTCACGAAGAAGTTTCCCTTCTGCACTGAGTTCGAGAACAACACGGTCGCCCTTGGCGCTGATGAGATAGCGGCCATCCGGCGTGCGGCGGCAACCACGCAGCTGATCGTGCGCGTTCTTGGTCTTCACCGGCACGGGGATTTCACGAGCGATCTTACCATCGCGCCCGACCTCGACGAGTCGTTTGGTGCCGCACTCGACGACCATAACGCTGCCATCAGGCAGAGGCTGGCAGCCGTGAACTTCTGTTCCCTTGGGGCTGGTGTATTCCCAGACGATCTTCTTTCCCATCGTCACCTCACGCGCTCCGCGCAGATGGCTGAAGAGGATGTTGCCGTTTGCGAGCATCCACACATCCTGCGGTTTCTCGGCGGGATGCTCCCACTCGACACGTCCGTCCGCAGCGATGATGGCGATCTTGTCGCCACCGTAATCGCTGACTAGCACCCGGCGTCCAAAGGGCGGCACGTCAGTGGCATCTGCCTGCACAGGATCACTGAGGTGGTTGCGATTGTTGCGCATGAGGGGCGGCTCAGGCTTTTCCCAGCCTTTCGGCGCACCGAAAATGACGACCGGTTTTCCAGTGTTGTCGTGGATGCGGAGATTGTCGCGGATGATGCCGTTCTTTGAGTAGCGCCAGCAGTGAATGGCATTGCCGCCGCTTTTGATGACGTTTCCGATCACTTCATAGCCATCGAGGTTGAAGTTCGGCTCGATGGCGGTCACGGCGGTTTCCATGTAGTTGTGGTTGCACTTCACATTGCGCAAATGGCCGCGGAATGAGGGATGGCCGAGCAGGTAGGCTGCGCCGTTGGGATTCAGCGTGCGAGTGTGCTGGATGGTGATGTTTTCCGCATCGAAAGACTCGCCCAGCGTTACCTCACCCCCTGGAAGAAAACGTCCGCTGTGCTCGCCATAGCACATCACGGAGCGATTGGTGTCGGTCATGGTGATGCCTTCTACGACCACACCGCGCACTCGCCCGTGAATAAGAACGCAGGCGTTAATGTCCTTCACGAGGAAACCTGGCTGCACGTTCTGCGCGGCGTTCATATCGACGGTGCCCTTGCCAGTGATGCGCACGTTTTCAACGTAACCAGTCTGCCTGCCATGACCGATGCGGATTCCGTAGGCCTCCGGTCCATCGTAGGTGACGAACCAGCGGCTGCCTTTGTTGTGACCGGTCCGGCTGCCAAAGCGAATCTTCACCCCGTGCTCCAGCTCCTGCCAGTCTCCGGTGATGGGCACGCTCTTGTGCGGCGTCTCGCCGAACCTGCTCTCTGACGCCGCGAGCTTCGCCGTGCCTTCTGGATTGTCCACATTGTGAAACACGCCCCACGCGAAGGTGTCCGGCTTCCCGCCGCGGCCTTCGGAGTCCGTGACGATCGTAAAGATGGACGGACGGCTGAGATCAAACCCGCCACCCACTTCCATGTCATCAAGCTTCTTTCCTGCGTCCTGGTCCGTGGTGATTTCGGGTTCGGCCTCGAGCTTCGTCGCATTGTCAGCGAGCTTGAGCGTCGCACCTTCCTTTAGCTCGATCTCGACGGATTTGTCCACATAGAGCAGCGCACGATGTTTGGTCGGGGCATGACGATGCTCGCCAGGGAGAAATACGATGCGGTCGCCGGGTGCTGCGCGGTCCATGATGGACTGAGGATTTTCGCCGGGTTGGATCGAGTGCTCTGCCGCATGAACAAGAGGCACGAAGATAAGCATGCAGAAAAGTGTGCGCATGGTTGGGATGTTAGGAGTTAAAGCTGAGTCATCGGCTGTACCATCGGCCAGAGCTTGATCTCCTCGGCGACGAGGTGCGGTGGCAAGCAAGCGGTCTGCACGATGAGCTGGCCGAGGTCGGCGGGAGAGATGCACTGCGCGAGAATGGCTGGATCACGTGGAGGAAGCTTCGCGGCATCGGTGAAGTCAGTCTGGCCCCACGAAGGTAAAATGGAGGTGACTCGCACGCCATGAGGCCGCAGCTCCGTGAGCAGGCAGCGTGTGAACATGAGCAGGCCGGCCTTGGCTGCCGAATAGATGCTCCACCCTGGCCAGGCGTGCGTGGAACAGGCGCTGCCGATGTTCACGATGAGGCCACTTCTTTGAGATCGCATGATCGCTGCCGCACGACGACAGCCGAGCATCGCGCCCGTGAGATTGCTGGCAAGGCTGCGAACGATGGCTTCGTCCGTCTGCTCGCTTGCCTGGGAGACTTTGATGCCCTCTCCCGCGTTGTTCACCAGGACATCCAGCCTGCCCGTGTTATGGATCACCTCCTCGATCAGTCTGTCCCAAGCCTGCCCATCGGCAACGTCAGCCGTAAAAGGAATGGCACCAATGCGTCGTGCGGTCGTCTGCAGTTTTTTCGCATCACGCCCGGTGATCCAGACACGAGCGCCCGCTTTCACAAACGCTTCCGCAATGCCCGCACCGTAGCCGCGCGAGCCTCCGGTGACGATGACAGAGGTGTTCTCCAGGGTTGATA
>JAIXVB010000396.1 GCA_027483245.1 Verrucomicrobiaceae bacterium
AGCCAAATCTACATCAGCAACATCTGCAAATTCCGGCCTGCGATGGAGAATCAGGGCAACTCGAATCGTCCGCCGACGGTCGTGGAGATGCGGACCTGCCTGCCCTACATTTTCACCGAGATCGCCATCATTCAGCCCAAAGTCCTGGTAGCTCTGGGCAAGACCGCCTGTGAAGGCCTGGGCATCAGCGGCCCGGTCAGCAAGCTGCGTGGACACTGGTATGAGGTGCAGGGTTTGCCCACAATGGTCACTTTTCACCCGAGCTACATTTTGCGGGAAGAAAAGCTGGCCGGTGGTGGGGTGGAGGCCAAACGCCAAGTCTGGGAAGACATGCTCCAGGTCATGGAAAAGGTGGCGCTGCCGATCAGCGACAAGCAGCGCAGTTACTTCAAGAAATAGGGTCGCAAAGGCTGCCGGGTCTCAGAGCATCGTGTGCTCGAGCGCTTGGACTTCTTTTTTCACCAGCGCTCCGACGCGGTGCTTCGCCAGGTAAACCTGAGCGGCGTTGATGCCGAGGGCTTCACTGGTTTTTTTGACCCCCCAGCCCTTCATGACATAACAGTCGAAGATTTGAAATTGCCGAGGAGAAACCTTGGCCTTCACACGCTCCAGGGCGGCATGGGTGATGTTGTCACGCCATTCACGGTCCCAGATTTTCTCCAGCATGTTGTCCTTCTCGTTGGAGAGACGATCCAGCGCCAGATTGCTGCTGTCTTCAGTGTCGGCGTTGCCTTGATCCGCGAGGGAGGGCTGGCGCTTGCGAGCGCGGAAGACATCCAGGACACGCCAACGGGTCATTTGCAGGAGCCAGGCTTTGAAGGATCCGGCACGGGGATCGTATTGGCCTTTCTGAACTTGGCGGGCGATGGCGATGATCGTTTCTTGGATCACGTCGAACGCCTCTTCACGGGTCAGGCCAGCCTTGGTCGCCACACTGTAAATGAGCCTCCAGTAGGTCTGATAAAATTCATTCCAGGTGCGTTGGTCTTCCCAGTTGTTCAGGCGCTCGATCAGGCTTTTGCGGGTTTTTTCCCACAAGCTTTTCTCTTTTTTTGCGTCTTCAGGGATGTCTGGTGGCAGGTCCTCCATGTGGACTGATTCTCAACGTTGGATCACGCCTGTCAAACAGCGTGTCGAAGGCGGCAGGACCCCGCTGAAAAAAAACAAGTCTTTCGGGGAAGTGTGTCTGAGCAAAGAGTTGCCACCTCCGCCGGAACTGTTGTTTGTTAGTGATCATGACTTCTTCCCTCATCGCAGGCATGCTCCGACTCGGCACGGGAGCCGTCGCTCGCTGGCAGGGTTGTGGACCGGAATTGCGTCAGCGAGTCTATTTCGCCAATCACACGAGCAATCTCGATGGTCCCGTGCTCTGGGCCTCGCTGCCTCCGGTGGTTCGGGCTCGGACACGCATGATCGCGGCGCATGATTACTGGAGCCTGGGCCTTTTTCGACCCTGGTTAGCGCGGCAGGTGTTCCAGGCGGTGTTGATCGAGCGGAAAAAGCCGACGGCAGAGTGCAATCCGCTCAACACCATGCTCGAGGCCATGGGGCAGGAGTGTTCGTTGATTCTCTTTCCTGAGGGCGGACGCCAGACCAGTCCAGAGCCCCAGCCTTTCAAAGCCGGCCTGTTTCACCTGGCCAAACGCCGCCCTGATGTCGAATTCGTCCCTGTTTGGATGGAAAATCTGAATCGTATCCTGCCCAAAGGCGAGATTTTACCAGCACCGCTGCTGGGCAGTGTGACCTTTGGCCAGCCCATCACCCTCCTCGATGGTGAGACGAAAGTGGATTTTCTCGACCGTGCGCGGTCTGCCGTGATGGCTTTGCGTGAACCTTGCTGATGAATCACTCATGAATTGGGACCAAGAATTGATCGGATTGATCGGCGGCGTGGTCTTGCTGCTCATCATCGCCTCTGTGCTGACACGCTTTTTGTTGGCCAAAGCCGACGGTGAAGGGGCCAAAAATACCCTGCTGAATGTGAAGGCACGCACTCAGGCCTGGTGGGGCATGGTGGTGATTTTCACGCTCGCCATTTTGATCGGCAAGACCGGCACGCTGCTGCTCTTTGGCCTGATGTCCTTCATGGCCCTGCGAGAGTTCATCACGCTGACACCGACTCGGCCAGGCGATCATCGCACGCTTTTTTGGGTCTTCTTTGTCATCACCCCGCTGCACTACTGGTATCTGCTCACGGACTGGTATGGCATGTTTTCCATCTTCATTCCCGTCTATGCCTTCCTGTTCGTGCCCATGCGCAGCGCGCTTTCAGGGGATTGTGAGCGATTCCTGGAGCGCACGGCAAAGATTCAATGGGGCCTCATGATCTGTGTTTATGCCGTCAGTCACGCCCCCGCGTTGCTGCTGCTGGAGATCAAAGACTACGCGGGTCAGAATGCGAAGCTGCTGTTCTGGTTCGTGGTCATCGTGGAGATCAGCGATGTCCTCCAATACATCTGGGGCAAGACCTGCGGTAAGCACAAAATCGCGCCGCTCGTCAGTCCGAACAAGACCTGGGAAGGGCTCATCGGTGGTGGCGTCTGCACGGTGCTGATCGGCACGGCCCTCTGGTGGGTGACGCCTTTTTCACCACTGCGAGCGGCGGGAATGAGCGCGCTGGTGGTGATCATGGGATTCCTCGGCGGGTTGGTGATGTCCGCCATCAAACGAGATCGCGGCGTCAAAGACTGGGGCCAGACCATCGCCGGGCATGGTGGAGTCATGGATCGCATCGATTCCCTCAGTTTTGCCGCGCCAATCTTCTTTCACGTCACTCGCTACTGTCTGTGATCGTGTCGCACTCGCCAGTTGCGCATTCGCCCCTCCGCGCCTTCTTGCGCGCCCCGTATGAGCAGCGAGCAGCGCAAAGCATTTCCCTTTTCTGAGTTTGAACCCCAGTGGCAAGACGCCTGGGAGGCCAAGAAGGCCTTCCGCACGCCGAACCCCGGGGATGCCGACTTTGATGCCACGAAGCCAAAATACTTCGTGCTCGACATGTTTCCTTATCCGAGCGGCGCGGGACTCCACGTCGGTCACCCAGAAGGTTACACCGCCACGGACATCATCGGCCGCTACAAAAAGATGACGGGCCACAATGTCCTGCACCCGATGGGTTGGGATGCCTTTGGCCTGCCTGCGGAGCAATACGCGATCAAAACCGGTCAGCATCCGCGGGTCACCACGGAGAAAAACATCGACGGCTTTCGCGGTCAGTTGAAGCGCCTGGGTTTCGCCTATGACTGGGACCGTGAAGTCAACACCACCGACCCGGGTTACTTCAAATGGACGCAGTGGATCTTCCTGAAGCTCTACAACAGTTACGTCAATGAAGAGGGCAAAGCCCGTCCGATCAGCGAACTGGAAGCCCAGGGCCTGAGTCGCGAGGAGATCGATGCGAAACGCCTCGCTTACATCTCATCCGCGCCCGTGAACTGGTGCCCGGAACTGGGCACGGTGCTGGCCAATGAAGAAGTCGTCGATGGCAAAAGTGAAGTCGGTGGGTTCCCGGTCGAGCGCCGCCCGCTGCGTCAGTGGATGCTGCGCATCACCGCCTTTGCCCAGCGTCTGATCGATGAACTGGATGGCCTCGATTGGCCTGAAAGCATCCGTTTGCTGCAACGCAACTGGATCGGCCGCAGTGAGGGCGCGCATGTGAAGTTCCAGATCGACGGCCACAGTGCCGAGGTCACGGTCTTCACCACTCGACCTGACACGCTGTTTGGCGCGACTTACATGGTCATCGCGCCAGAGCATTCGCTGGTGGATCAAATCGTCACATCGGAGCAAAAGTCAGCCGTGGAGGCCTATCGAAAGGTCGTCGGTTCGAAGTCGGATCTGGAACGCACGGAGTTGGCCAAAGAAAAAAGCGGCGTCTTCACGGGTGCTTATGCCATCAATCCAGTGAACCAACAAAAGATCCCCGTCTGGATCGCTGACTACGTGCTCATGGGCTACGGCACCGGCGCCATCATGGCCGTGCCTGCACATGACGAGCGTGACTTTGAGTTCGCGAAGAAGTTCAAACTCCCAATTCACTATGTAGTAGGCTATGACGGAGTATCCATCAGCAGAATGACTGAAGTCTACTCTGGCAGTGAATCTATCGAGCAAGAGACAACAGTTGCTGGCCCAAACGACGTCAGAGTTTGCTGGAATCGAGGAATGTCTCATCCCGAACCTGGAATTGCATGCAACTCCAGCCCACTCATTGATGGGTTCCGAACCGAAGATGCAAAAAAACGGATAATTGCCGAATTGGAGAAGCAAGGCCTGGGCAAAGGCACCACCAACTTCAAGCTGCGCGACTGGCTGTTCAGTCGTCAGCGTTATTGGGGCGAGCCCTTCCCGATTGTGTGGGAAGACGGTCAGCATCGAAGCATTCCTGAAACGGAGCTGCCGCTGTTGCCTCCGACTCTGGAAGACTTCCGTCCGTCCGGCACGCCTGAACCTCCGTTGTCCAAGGCCACGGATTGGGTCAAGTATTCGGAAACAGCGACTCGCGAACTGAACACGATGCCGCAGTGGGCGGGATCGTGCTGGTATTACCTGCGTTATTGCGATGCTCACAACAATGAGCGTTTTGTCAGTGAAGAAGCCGAGCGTTATTGGATGGGCGG
>JAIXVB010000100.1 GCA_027483245.1 Verrucomicrobiaceae bacterium
ACTGAAGGAACTGAAAAATCCTGTGAATCCTGCCCCATCTTGTTAATCCTGTGGTGAAGCCCCCCAATTCGTCTTTTGGACTGCTTACGAGAGCGCCCTGATCAGACTTCACGCTGGCTGACAGACACGGAACTGACTATGGCGTCGCCCGAGCTCATTGGCTCTGCGACGCCTTTTCAGGATCCGCTCACATCTTTCTCAGCGGCACCACTTTTCGATCCAGATCATGACTGGCGTGAATGTGGCGCACGGTGCCACTGCGGGAACGCATGAGGATGCTGTGTGTCTCGACCCGATGACCGATGATCTTCACCCCTGGCAGCAGTGGGCTGTCACTGATACCGGTGGCACAAAACAGCGCGCTTTCCCCCATAATGAGGTCATCACTGCGGAAGACACGGGTGAGTTCTTCAGGGGTCATCGTTGCGGCCACTTCGGCACGATGCGCCTCGGAGTGAAACCACATGCGCACCTGCATGTCACCGCCCAGGCACTTCAGCGCTGCGGCAGCTAACACGGCTTCTGGGCTGCCGCCCATGCCGACATAAAGATCCACGCCACTGTCCGGCAAAGAGGGAGCGACGGCTGCCGTGATGTCGCCATCGGTGATCATGCGCAGCGCGGCTCCACAAGCGCGGACTTGCGCGATGATGTCCGCATGACGCGGGCGATCCATCGTGACCACAACGACATCCCGGACGTTTTTCCCCAGCGCTTCGGCGATGAAGGCGATCACCTCTCCCAACTCCATGTCGAGGAAACAGCGATCACCCTTTTCCTTCAGCGCACGCTTCACGGCGGGGCCATACGCAAGCTTGTGACTGTAAAAGCTGGGCAGATGATACATTGCACAGGGAGCCCCATCAGGCTTCTGCGCCGCAGCGATCACGGAGATGCTATTCGGTGTGCCTTTGGCGATGTTGGTCGTGCCATCGATGGGGTCCAGCGCGATGTCAAAACGCGGGCTGCCTTGTTTCCAGGTGCCGAGATGTTCGCCGACAAAGATGCCCGGTGCATTGTCCTTGATGCCCTCGCCGATCACCACCTCGCCACGAATGTCGAGCAGATCAAAGACTCCGTAAATGGCACTGCAAGCGGCAGCATCAGCCAGTTCCTTTTCTCCACGTCCCAGCCAGTGCACACTCTCCAGCGCCGCATTTTCCGTGGCTCGGACAAATTCAAACTCAAGAACACGCTCAAGATCGAGAGGACTGCGAAGGGGTGGGAGGTCAGAGGCCATGGTGGTTGGATGGGACACTTGAAGTTAGGCGCAGAAGTGACCCGATTGCCAAGAAAGACTGTGCCCAGAACGCAAAAGGTCCGCGCAGAAGGTGATTTCTGCTGTGCGTCTTTTGCGAGGGGCGCTGTGGGAGGCGTGGGAGCGGCCTTAGCCCTTCACAACGAACCAAGCGATCCGTCTGAATGGCCTCTCACCAAAGCTCCGAGAGGGCATCTCTTTTTCCTCGCATCAATGCGCGGCGGCTGAAGCGGTGGTTTTACCTTTGGCTTTCAGGCTGCTGAGATAGGCCACCACATCACGCACTTCTCTCGGAGTCAGGATGCCAAGCATCGGCGGCATCATGGAGATCGGCGGTGTTTGCATGGAGATCTGTGGACGTGCGAGTCTCTTTTCAGTGCCATCGGCAAGGCGTAGGGTGACGCTGGTTTTGTCCTCTTTCGCCAAGGCTCCGGCGAGGTTGCTACCGTCCTTCAGCGTGATGGACACCAGGCCATAACCTGGGGCGATTTTGGCAACGGGATTGACCAAAGACTCCAACAACTCCGCACGGGTGCGTTGACTGCCAATCGTTTTCAGGAGCGGTCCCACTTGGCTACCTTCCTTCTCTTCGACCGTGTGGCAGGCGATGCAGTTGGCCCCCAAATGATTGGTCACGAGGTCGCGTCCGTTCTTGGCGTCACCCCCTTCGGCGAGGTCGTCGCGCGGAGCACTGGTGCGGGCCTGCTGATACGTGGCCACTTGCTCAGCCAGGGATTCGTGAGCTTGAGCAGCCTCCAGAACATCCAGCTTCAAACCAGGCTCCACTTTGCCTGCCGCGAGGCGTTGCAGCCAATTTCCCACCAGCTTGGCCGAGGCTGCCGTTGAGGTGGTTTTGAGCAAGGTCAGCCCAGACTGTTTCTCCACCAAACTCCCCTGCTCCAACACGCGCGAGGCTTCAGGCACAGCAATTTCAGGCTGATGTGCAAAAGTCTGAATCAAAGACTCCAGACGCACTTCTTGAGGCGCTGTCTTGGCCGCTGCCGATTTCAGCGTGGTGGCAAAGAGGGCGTCCTGGGCATGTTGAGCGGCCATCAAACGCAGCGCCCCTGCCCGCAGATCAGGTTTCGCCGTGGCATCCGCGATGATTTGCTGCAAAGCCGGAGCTTCGACCTGCAAAGACAACGCCAACATGATCTGAATCGCAGCGGCTTTTAAAACCGGATCCTTGAGCGCTAACAACTCACTGACACGCGGTTGAATGCTCGCGGCGATGGTCTTGGCATCACGCTCAGGGAAGAGACGATGCACACCATCCACCCGATCCAGGCGCGGCGGAGCCGTGAACACCAGCAGTGCCTGCAACGCATCCAGGGCGGGCTCATAGACGACAGCTTTTTCGGCGTCTTTGGCCGTCGTCCCTGCCACCGCATCTTTTGCTACCGGGGCTGCGGCTGCAGAGGCTTGCAGCCCCCGTTTCACCAGACGCGCGGCATCCTCAGTCGTGCCTAAACGCAGGCTGGCATTGATCGCACGACGGAGCGTCCCCTCGGTCAAAGCATGGGTCTCATCCAGCATCGCGGCCAGCTTTGGCAAGGCTTCTGGGATGCCCTCATCATCATGAATGCCACGCGCAGCTTCATCCACGATCAACGGGTCCGCATCATCGAGAAAAGCAGCCAGCTCAGGGGCATCTTGCCGAGCCAGAGCCAGCGCAGCAGCCAGCCGCAGATTCCGTGATTCCGCCGTCGCCAGTTCAGCCAGGGCCTCCGCCTTCACACAGCCTGCCAAGCCCGTCACCACCGCGTGCCGCAGCCACGCATCGCCCGCGTCTTTGGTCGCCATTTGACGCAGGGCATCCCCTGCATCGGACACCTCCAGCTTGCCCAGCGCGATCGCGGCATGAAAGCGCACCCGAGGAGAATCGGAAGCCAGCAGATCAAGCAACGCCTCCTCGCTCGGTTCACCCGCTTTGCCATCGCTCAGCACCTTGGCCAACTGAACCTGCATCTCCGGTTGGGTCTCCGCCACCAGCAGGGCGTGCAGCGCCGAGTCATCGACTTTTCCTCGGCGAAAACCAATGCCGTAGCCCCAGAGGCCATGCACCCGCGCCAGCAGTGGGGCCTTCACATCTCCGGCCACCTTGATCAGCGTCTCCCACGCTTCCTTCTTCACCAACGCCAGTTGAGCTCCTAGACGCACGCGCTGATCTGCCTGCCCCAGCAGCACCTGCAATTCATTGAGATCCCGATGCTCAAAGCCCGCCGTCAGCAGCTTCCGCGTAGCCTCGCGCTCTGGGTGCACCTTTCCCCCCTCCTCATCGACACGCCAGACCGCTCCCTTTTCATCCAGCGGATAGCCCCCCACCCAGTCAGCCATGTAGAGCGCCCCATCGGCTCCCCAGCTCATGCCGATGCCCATGATGCCGCTGTTGATCAACCGCGCCCGGCTCATCTCAAAAGACGCGCCCACCGCCTTCGCCGTAAAGGCCTCCATCTTACCCGACGGGAACTGATTCAGGATAAAATGTCCTCGCAGCCGATCTCCCAGCGCCGTGCCCGGTTCATGCAAAAA
>JAIXVB010000077.1 GCA_027483245.1 Verrucomicrobiaceae bacterium
CAGGTGGTAAAAAGCGCTCGAGTCATGAAACAAAGCGTGGCCTACCTGCAGCCCTACATGGAGGCTGAAAAAGCCCGCAAAGCTCGCGAGCGTGAATTGCTGATCGAGATCGCTGAGAAAACCGTTACCGCTCTCACGAACGGTGGCGAGGTCATCGCCGTCGAAGGTTTTACTTACACTCCCAGTAAAAGTCTCAGCCTGAAGGAGCGTCGCGTCGAAGTGAAATTCGCTGCTCAACTCGCTGCGGATCTCGAAGCCACTGCCACCGAATACCAGAAGCGTTTCAACACGGTCCTCAAATGCAACAACGTCCAAGAACTTAGCCCCGACTTCAGCGCCAGCGACGAAAGTCGTCAGCAATGGACAAACGCCACGTTAGCTCCCGCCAAGGCCTTTGTATCCTGGTTCTCAAGGAAAACGGCTTTAGACGCAGAAGCTGAACAAGCCGCAGATGGACAAGAAAGCGAACCCATCCAAGAAACTGTCACACCCACAAACAATACACAAGAAAGCCTAACCGCCGCCGACCTCATCCCAGCCGAGGCCGCTCAACAGGGTGGAGGCAAAATCGTGCTCGCCACGGTCAAAGGAGATGTGCATGACATCGGCAAAAACATTGTCGGCATCGTGCTCGCCTGCAACGGCTTTGAAGTGACTGACATGGGCGTCATGGTGCCCTGCGCGAAGATCTTGGAGAAAGCTCAAGAAGTCGGTGCCGATGTCATCGGTCTCAGTGGTTTGATCACGCCATCGCTCGATGAAATGGTACATGTAGCGAGCGAAATGGAACGTCTCGGCATGAAGCAGCCTCTGCTCATCGGCGGGGCAACCACCAGCGCCGCTCACACGGCCATCAAAATCGCTCCCCATTACTCAGGCCCCATCGTGCATGTGCTGGATGCCAGCCGCAGCGTGCCCGTCACGACTTCTCTGATCAGCGAAGAACAACGCGAAGGTTTTGTGCGTGACAACGAAGCTCGCCACGAACGGCTGCGCGTGGAATACGGCAAAAAGAAAGACCGCCAGCTACTCAGCTTGGCCGAATCTCGAGAGAAAGCTTATCATTGCGATTGGAGCAGCCAAGACATCGCCAAGCCCACCTTCACCGGAACTAAAACCTATGAAGGTGCGGATCTGGTCGCCACCCTGCGTCCCTTCATTGACTGGTCTCCCTTCTTCCATTCCTGGGAACTTCGTGGACGCTGGTTGACCGCCGAAGGGCGATTCAATTCCGCTCACGAAGATGCCGAGTTGAAGGTTCAAGCCGAAGAACAAGCGCTGAAGCTCTACACGGACGCCAACGATCTCCTCGATCGTATCACCGCAGAACAACGGTTTTTGCCACGAGGACTCTTTGGCTTTTACCCCGCCAATAGCGTCGGCGATGATATCGAAGTTTACACCGATGAGTCACGCACCGAAGTGCGCACCGTTTTTCACACACTGCGGCAGCAGGTGATCAAAAAGGACAAACCGAACTTTGCTCTCAGCGACTATATCGCCCCGAAAGGCAGTGGGCTTGCAGATTACATCGGCGGTTTTGCCGTGGGCATTCACGGGGCAGATGAATTCAGCAAAGAATTCGACGCGATCAACGATCCTTACAGCGCCATCATTGTCAAAGCAGTTGCCGATCGTTTGGCAGAAGCCTTTGCGGAATATCTGCATCAACAGGCGCGATTTGCCTGGGGGTATGAAAAGCCCGGAGATCTCTCCTTGGAAGAGATGGTCAAAGAAAAGTATCGAGGCATCCGCCCGGCCCCAGGATACCCCGCTCAGCCGGATCACACTGAAAAGCCGATTCTTTTCGACCTCCTCAACGCCACCGAACTCACCGGCGTCGAGCTCACTGAAAGCATGGCCATGCACCCTGGCAGCGCCGTCAGTGGCCTCTACTTCAGCCATCCCGAGGCTCATTACTTCGGCATCAGTGTGATCGGCAAAGATCAAATCGAAGACTACGCTCAACGCAAAGGCATGACCCTCGAACAAGCCGAAAAATGGCTCGGACCTTGGCTGGGTTATTGAAGAAGGAGTGAGTGAGTAAATATTAAAAAAGGGTGGGGGCTAAGCCCTCCACCCTTTTTTAATTTAAGTTATTCGGCTGCGATCATTCTGATTTCACCTCGAAACCATCAATCAGCATCTTGGCGGGTGCTCCATAATGTCCAGGGACCCAGCCTGCAGAAATATCCCCAAACTCCACTCCTGCTGGAAGAGGAAGGTCATCAAAGATCGCCACTCCATCAAGCTTCACCGACCATTTGGATGAGCCTTCGCTAATTTGAATGTCCAATCGGTAAGTTCCAGTGTTTCCAAAGTGCTGTGAAGAAGTGACGACTGTTCCGTCCGACAGAACTGCCAGAATGGAACCATCTACTTGGTTAAAGAACAAAGCGCCAATCGGCTCTTTTTGTTTGTCATAGAGAGTCCAACTGAACTGATCATGGCTTGTTCCAGCTTCCGTATCAAAACTAACGTCAGCACTCACAAGAAGGCTTCCAGAAACCTCCGAAGTTGAGCTTCGCCAAATGACAACACCCTCTTCAGAAGTGACTCCACCCAACTGAAGCTGCTGGTCTTCAGTCTCATTTACGCTGGCAACAATAGCTGCAGAGACATCACCTTGTCCCTGCCAGTCGGATTGTCCCACAATGCTCTGATTCATCACAAAACCTTCTTCTGCTTCAAAGTCAGAAGCGGGGTCTGTAACGGTCACCGGGGGTTTAACGACCGCCATGCTAAAGAATCCTTGGTCTGTGTAATTTTGTAGACCCGTGCCACTCCATGGATACCCACCAATCATGAAAAGATATTCTGTTCCAGGTGTGACCGTAAAGACGGCTTCGGCACGATCAAAACCCTGCCCTGGAAAGTCGTCAGCGGAGGCTTGAAAAACATAAGGCCCCCCAACAGGACCCGAGTAAATGTAAACCATCACATCAAAAGTGCGGCTATCCTGGCTAACACCCGTCACCTGCGCGCCATAGGTGCCAGTTGCGGTAGCTGGAGCAACCCAAGAGAACCAACCCGTTCGACGAGGAAACTCTCCTGCGCTTGCTGTCAACCCAACATTCGTTCCAGCTACAGTAGGCTGAACTCCTGTAATGATCGTTGCGTTAATCGGGAAGTCATTTGGTGGAAGGAAAGGATCCGTCAACGTAAAGGGATCTGTGTTAAACTCACCACCTTTAGTGACCACTCGAATAGGAGCAGGAGCTGCCTGGGGGAAAACCAAGTTAGGGACTGTCACAAGGAGAGTTGCGTCAGATTCGATGAGGAATGTGGCTTTTGTGGTGCCAAAGAAAACTTCTTTGGTGTAGGAAAGTCCATCTCCAAGAATTCGCACCTTTTCAGTTTTGCGGGCTTGGGGTGGGCTCATTTTTGTGTAGAGGGGACTTGGAGCAAAATCGACGGTTAGAGTTCCGCCTGCGCTCGTGACCGTGCCCACCTCATTGGTGACATCGCAGGTGTAACTGCCAACACTCAAGTCATTCACCAGTGTAAGCGTCAGCGTAGCGGCTGTTTTGCCAGTCAGCAGAACGGTGTCTTTTCTCCACTGATATTTCAGTGCAGGCGAACCAGCAGCAACCACTTTAAAGGTTACCGTGTCATCATACACAGCAGCCTGATTCACCGGCGGCGTTGTAATGGTTGGTGGAGTCAAAACGGAGACAAGAGTGCCAACGCTCGTTGCAGTGACACCCGATGCGTTACGGACAAGGCAGCGATAAGTGCCTGCATTGCTCAGAGTAGCGCCAACAACAGAATATGTATCGGTGGTCGCTCCCGGAATGTTCACATTGTTACGTTGCCATTGATAGGTCTTGGAATCATGTCCAGGGGTTGGGTTCGCAGGAGTTGCGGTCA
>JAIXVB010000505.1 GCA_027483245.1 Verrucomicrobiaceae bacterium
CCGCTTATGAGATCCTCGCTCCTACTCTCGTGTCTGTTATTGACCTCCATGCCGCTTTGGGCAGAACCCACCTCCGTGGAGTTGATCCTCGATTGTTCGGGTTCGATGTGGAATAAGCTCAGTGATGGTCGATACCGCATCGATGCTGCCAAGCAGGTGATCAGCGAGTTCATCGCCACTGCGCCAGAGAAAGAAGACCTCCACATTGGTCTGCGACTTTACGGTTCGAAGGTCAGTCATCGCGAGTCGGGCGCTTGTGAAGACACCGTGTTGGTGGTGCCCATTGAGGGCTTCCAAAGAAGTGCCATGCTGAAGCTGGTCAAAGATGCGCGCGCCATCGGTGCCACCCCGCTTGCGATCTCGTTGAATGCTGCGGTTGACGATTTCACAAAGCCTGGTCAAAAGCAGGTGATCGTCTTCACGGATGGTGAAGAGTCCTGTGGGGGCGATGTCGCTGCTGCTCTTGCTCGATTGAAGGCGGAAGGTGTCAATGCCGATGTCCGCATCATTGGCATCGGTCTGCCTCCTGCTGTGGCTGAGCGGTTTGCGGTTTTGGCTCCGATTGAAAATGCCAATAGCGTTGTGAGATTGGCCGAGGCTCTGAAAAAAGCCACATCCTCCACCGTCGCAGCTCCTGCGGCTCCCATGATCGAAAAGCAGAAGGTCACGGTGAAAGTTACCCGGGATGCTGCGCCCCTGGTCGAGGGGGACGTCACGCTGATGACCATCGATCAGGTGCCCTTGAAGCTTGTCAAAAATGAAGAACCTGGCACCTGGACTGGCGAGCTTGTTCCGGGCATTTACACAGCCAACGTAGGTCCTTCGGGTCGTTCCTTTCCAGGCTTGATCGTGAGTCGTGGTGTGGACGCTCTTTTCACCCTGGATGTCACCGAGCTGCCCAAGGTCACAGTGGAAGTTCCTCAAGAAGAAATCTTCGTCATGCAGCCGCTCGTGGCTATTTTTGAGGGAGCCAAAGGTTTAGAGAGACAGTATCTCTACATCGCTCCAGAGGGCAGTGAGGATGAACAATACATCGACTTTGAGAAGGCCCCCGGCTTGTCTGGCAAGGTGGAGTTTCGCACTCCAGATCTGCCTGGGCGCTATGAAGCACGTTTTATCCAGCTTGATGCTGCAAGCACAGCGGTGGTCTGTGGTCGTTCCAAGGTCTTTGAAGTCAAAGCTCCCAAAGTGACTCTGGAAATGCCTGTCGAAGTTCCAGCGAATGAACCTGTCACTGTGAAATTTCAAGCTACCGTCAATCCAAATGATTGGATCGGTTGGGTCGAAGAAGGCGCAGCGGATGGAGACTACAAACTCTATGCGCGCCCCATGGTGGGCAAAGCTGAGGTCGTGGTCAATGCCCCTGCTGAGCCCGGCAACTATGAGATGCGCTACGCCAATGATGGAGCCAATACACCCTTTGCTCGCCGCGCCTTCAAAGTTATCCCCGCAACCTTTGTGATCGAGGCACCGGCGACTGCCATGGCGGGCAGTCAGCTCAGCGTCAAGTGGAAGGCCCCCCTCCTTTCGACACTCTTCATCACCATCGTTGCAAAAGGCTCTGACGGGGGCGCTTACAATGACTATTATCGCCTCGATAGCGCCGCTCAGCCGGTCAAACTCACGGCACCACGCACGCCAGGGGAGATGGAGATTCGCATCAGCAGTGAGAGTGAGAGCAAGGTGCTCTTCAGTCAGCCTCTCCAGCTCACGGAGATGCAGGCCAGCGTCAAAGGACCGGCTGAAGTGGCGGTGAGCACGCCGATCGCGATTGAGTGGACCGGACCGGCAGGCAAAGGTGACTACTTGACCATCACCAAAGTAGGGGCAGGCGACAGCGAATACCTCTCATACGTTTACACCCTTGATGCAGAGCCGAAGGTGGAGATCAAAGCACCTGAAGAAGCGGGTGATTATGAGTTGCGCTACACCACCGAGACGAACCAAGTCCTGGCACGTCAACCCATCCGTGTGAAGTAGCTAACATCCATTCTGCTGCCTGCGCTCGTGGAGCGAGCGCAGGTAGGCATTGTTAGGCATGGGCTTCACAGGGCGCTCATCGGTCTCCAGCATGTCTTGCATGCGGTTCGCGCTGCCCTGGATCAGTTCTTGAATGATCTGCGCCTCTGGCAGGTTCTTCCAGTATTTTTGCGGCATCTCCGATTGCATCGCCTGCACCTTCAATCGCGCAGGGTTGAAGATGCTGCGGTAGTAAGTGCGCCAGAGATCGTCATGCGCATCCGCTTGCGGCACATCCCCTCGTTCGACCCCTGGGGAAAAGCTGAGATGGGTGCCTTCCCAGTGAGCGCATTCATCAGGGGTCAAAATCGACCAATCCATGCCTGCAAAACGTTTTTCGAAGAAGGGGACTGCGAGACGAACGATGCGATAGGTCGGCTCAAACCAGGCGATGAACTGCTCTCTGCCGGTTGCCTCATCCGTGCCGATCATACGAAAGCGCACAAAGGCGTGCATTTTATGAATGTCACGACCCACCGCCTTCGCCCACACCTGACAGAGACGCGTGTCGGGATCGGTTGGCATCGCTAGCAGGTGTCTCTCGCCTCCAATCGTCAGACGATAAAGAAGCCGATACAGACATCCCCAGCGGCGTGGGTCTGTATGGGCACACACGCGCGCTGCCAGAGACAGAAACTCGGCGGGCACTCGGACTTGGGGGGAGGAGGGCTCGATGCTCTCAGCCACAGGCTCTTCACGGAGCAAGCTCATCTCCTGAGTCACGTCACACCAGTCCACCGACTCTGGCTTCACTCTTTGCTGCAAGAGCTCACGAGCACGACTCCGCCAAGCGGGGAAGGTGGGCTCAATCGCTGCAGTGATCATGGGTTGCAGTTCATACGCTGAAAGTCTGCAAAGGCATCCACCTAAAATCGTGGTTCTAAAAACTCCGCAGCAGGCCGAAGAATCACGATTGTCTTTGCGGCCTCAAGTCGGTATAACAAAATTTAAAGCGGCTGAAACCCCACAGCCCTCTGGGTCGCTCAACTCAACCACACCACCCTTATGTTGACACCGACAGACATTGCTGAGTATGCAGAGCGCCATGTGGAGAAATGGCTCATTGAGAGCGGCTATCGCTGTTATCACCACCCCCAGAGGCATGGGACCAAGGACCTTGAGGCGCGCAGTCCAGACTTGAACATGTTTGTCCACGTCAATGCCAGCCTCGAACCCAAGCCCGCTCCCGAGCTCACTCACACAGATCATGATAGCATCTGCTCACGCGCCATGATGCTCGGTTTTGATCCCTGGATGGCGCAGCTTCAGGTGGATCGGAATGGCGATCTGGTCGGAGAGATTGTATGGACGAAGCTCAAATGAGCGCGCTCCTTTCCACACTCTCACCACCCCCTCAGTCCAGCTCGGCTTTCTCATGGGCCTCTTCACTCCTGCTCGGGCTCAGCCTCCTGCTGCTCTCCAGTTGTGCGGGCATCCGCCCTGTCAGTGTGAAGTTCTTCACGGATCATCGCCATGCCGTTCTCATGGAAGATCTCGTTTACCCTGTGGGCATCTCCGGCATGAGAGTCGTGGTGCCCGCAGGTTTTGTCACGGATTACGCCAGCGTGCCGCCAGAGCTCATGCCGACTCTCGGTCGCAATCAGAGTTTTCAAGATGCAGCGGTGGTTCATGACTTCCTCTACTGGACACAGCCCGTCTCTCGCAGCTTTGCCGACCAGATCTTTGAGAAAGCCATGATCGAGAGCGGTGTCCGCACTTGGCCACGCAGCCCCATGTCAATAATCGTCCGAATGAGGGGTGAGTCCGCCTGGATCACTAACCAACGCGAACGCGCGCAAGGCCTGCCCAAATACCTCACCCTTGAGCAGCGCCAGAACCTCCCTGCAGGCATCTCGTGGCCAGACTACCGTCAGCAGCTTTATGCTCAAGGGCATCGAGATCCTGCTGCTTGGGCAAAGGTTCGTTTGAGGTGATTGAGGGATCCTCAGACGAGGCATCCTTCTTTAAACACGTTTCGCTCGAGCAGCTCATTGCGTCCGTTGTTTTATTCTGAGGGAAGAAACCTCGCGCATCACAGTCTGGGAAAAGAATGGCTTGACTGTATATCGCCATGTAGCGATATAACGACAGAGCTTTCAAAACCAAGTCAGACTTCCATGAACACGCCCCCCTGCATTCTCCCTCACGAACTCGCTGCGGCTCTCGCCTCAGGGACCTGTCAGCTCGTTGACGTTCGCGAGCCCGTCGAACATGCCGAATCTCATGTCGCGGGTGCGAAACTGATTCCACTGGGCCAGATCGAGGCACGCTGTGGGGAGCTTGATAAAACCAAGCCCGTCATGGTCATGTGCCAAGCCGGGAAGCGCGGTGCGGCGGCTGCTGAAAAGCTACAGGCCCTGGGTTTTAGCCAAGTGCGCAATCTCGAAGGTGGCATCCTTGCCTGGAAGTCGGCGGGACTTCCCTGCGCGACAGGAGCGAAGGTGGTGATGCCACTCATGCGTCAGGTGCAGATCACCATCGGATTCTTTGTGCTTCTGGGTTCATTGCTCACGTTGTATGTGGATCCGCGTTGGATTTACCTTTGTGCATTTTTCGGTGCAGGCCTTCTCTTTGCAGGGCTGAGCGGCTTTTGCGGACTGGCGATCCTGCTGGCCAAGATGCCCTGGAATCGAGTGGAAAAGTCTTCTTGTTCGAAAACCTCCTGCTGTTCTTAAGCCATGAAACCAACTCAAAAAGTCATCATTGTTGGTGGGGTTGCTGGCGGAGCTTCCTGTGCCACGCGTTTGCGTCGGCTCGATGAAGGCTCTGAGATTACAATCTATGATCGAGGCCCTTTTGTGAGCTTCGCGAATTGCGGGCTTCCCTACCATGTTGGGGACGTCATTCCGAATGAAGCGAGTCTGCTCCTTGCCTCACCTCAATTGTTTCATGAGCGTTTTCGCATCGGTGTGCAGGTGCATCATGAAGTCATCCAGATTGATCGTGAAGCGAAAACGGTCTCTGTCCGCAATGTGCTCACAGGGGAGTCCTTCGAGGACACTTATGACACACTCGTGCTCTCCCCGGGGGCCGCACCTTTGAAGCCCGATCTGCCAGGGCTCGATTTGCCCGGTGTGTTCACCGTGCGCAGCATTCCCGACACACGGCAGATTCGCGCTTGGATCGCTCAAACAAAAGCCAAGCACGCGGTTGTTGCCGGTGGCGGTTTCATCGGTCTCGAGATGGCTGAAAACCTCCGTCATCTGGGGATCGAGGTCACCTTGGTGCAGAATGGTCCCCAGGTCATGATCTCCATGGATGCAGAAATGGTCACGCCTTTGCACACCCATCTTGAAAAGAACGGCATCCAGCTTCGGCTCAATACTCCGCTCCTCGGTGTGGCTCAGCTCGATGATCAACTTGTGGTGAACGATGTTATCAGAACGGACCTCGTCATCCTCGGTCTTGGTGTGCGGCCTGAAACGACCTTGGCCAAAGCTGCTGGCCTGACATTGGGGAAACGTGGTGGCATCGAGGTGGATCCGCAGATGCGCACCAGCGATCCTGCCATCTTTGCGATTGGCGATGCCGTGGAGGTTCATGACCTCCTGACCGATACGGACATTCTGCTCGCGCTTGCAGGTCCCGCGAACCGCCAAGGCCGCCTTGCGGCGGATGTGATTGCGGGTCGTGATTCTTCATTTCGTGGCGTGCAGGGGACGGCCATTTGTGGGCTCTTCGACCTTGCCATGGCTCAAACCGGAGCCACCGAGAAATCGCTGCAACGATCCGGGATAACGAACTATGAAAAAGTGTATCTTCATCCCAAACATCACGTCGGTTATTATCCCGGAGCCCAGACCCTGCATCTAAAGCTCATCTTCGCCAAGCCGGACGGGCGCATCCTCGGCATGCAGGCTGTCGGCTCTGTTGACGTCGCTCGAAAGATCGATGTGGTCTCTGCTCTCATTCAGAAGAATGGCACGGTCTTTGATCTCGAAGAAGCTGAGCTCTGCTACGCGCCGCAGTTCGGTGCGGCCAAGGATGCTCTCAACTACGCGGGTTTTATTGCAGCGAATCATTTGCGAGGCGACCTGCCGCTTTCCCATTGGAGGGCACTTCCTGAGGATGGTTATCTTCTCGATGTACGGGATGAAGATGAATTTGCTGAAGGGCACGCCACAGGCGCTGTCAATATTCCACTCCCCCAACTCCGGGATCGACTCGCTGAACTGCCAAAAGATAAAACCCTTCACACTTACTGTGGTGTCGGCCAGCGGGCCTACTACGCGGTGCGTCTGCTTGCGCAGCATGGCTTTGATGCTCGCGACATCAGCGGCGGTTGGATCACCGCAGGAATGATTTCATGATCTGGGCGCTCTCGATCATCGCGGTTCTTGTCATCGGCTGGTATGTCTATGAAGGGCGCTGGGATCGTCAGTTGTTTCAGTCGGAGGCGGGTCGTGTTTGTGTGAACGTTCGTCCCCATGCCGCGAAGGAGTTTCTGAAGGAACATCCAGAGACTCAGGTGCTGGATGTGCGCTC
>JAIXVB010000200.1 GCA_027483245.1 Verrucomicrobiaceae bacterium
ACACCGGTGGCGAGTCACGCATCCTCAATCAAGGCTGCTGGCTCCTGCCCCGTGCCGATGGCAGCCTGCGTGTCGGCCCCACCTATGAATGGACCTTCAGCGATCCCCACGGTCACTCGTCTGAAGCCCTCGCCGGCCTCCAGACCAAACTCAGCGCCCTGCTCCGCACCCCCGCCACCGTGACCGACGTGCAAAGCGGCGTGCGCCCCATCATCAAAAGCCGCCAAGCCCTACTCGGCCGTCATCCCCGGCGTCCGCGCATCGCCTTCCTCAACGGACTCGGCTCCAAAGGCGTCCTCCGCGCTCCCTGGCTCGCCCAGCACCTGCTCTCCCACCTCCTCGACGGCACCGAGCTCGAAGCCGAACTCGATCTCGCGGGGAATTGAGGCGCTCCTCCCAGGCACCTCAGGACACATGGAAGAGAACCAGAAAATGCATAAGTCGTTTGCTAAATACATGCGAAATGCAAGCGTAGGAATGAGGCCTCAGGCCTCTTCAGTGTTAGTGAACCTCTCCTACTCACGACCATGGCTTCCCACGCACACGCCACCGCAGGTTCCCCAAATCTGCCCCTGCTCATCAGCATCGGTTTCGCAGGCTCCCGCCATCTGCTGGATCCCGCACTCAATCCCTCCCCTGCTGCCGTCCAGAGTTTTGAAGACCAGCTCACCCTCCAGCTGAAAGACATCCTCACGGAACTTCCTTCCAGCCTTGGCCTACCCGCAGCTCAGGAGCGCCAACACTTTTTCTGCGGCATCTCCCAGCTCGCCATCGGAGCCGATCAATGTTTCACCCGCGCTTGTCAGGCCCTCGAGATCCCCCAGCGCCTCTTTCTGCCCTTGCCTTGGGATGCTTACAGCAGGGACATCAGCTCCAAGGGTAAACCGGACTTCACTCCGACGCAAAAGGCCGCCGCCGCCCAACTCCTGCACAGCCCTCACATCATCCAGCAGCGCATCATCAGCCGCACGGATGATCGTGGCGCTCGCTTCGAGGATGTGAACCTCGAGATTGTCGAGGCCAGTGACGTCATCATCAGCCTCGTTCGAGCCCAGGCCACTGCTAAGCCCGGCGGCACCCAGCATCTCATCGATCTCGCCATCAAACGCAGCAGGCCAGTTCTTGAGATCATCGTCACAGACCAAGGCGGCGTCCCACAGCTTGATTCACAATGGCATGTCCCAGGTCTCCAAGTGCCCGCGAAAAAGCTGCCCCATTTTCGCCCCCCTACGCTGCCTCATGATCTAGAAAAGATCACCCTTCTGCCTGCACACGGTCAACCACCTGCCATTGCAGCTTACACGGAGCAACTCAAGACCTTCGGAAGCAAGGAATCTCAAAAGCACAGCAGCTTCTTCAAAAAAGCCGCTCTCATCATCATCGGCACCCACCTCCTCGCCACCGCCGCTGCGGTGCTAGCGATGAAGTTCAACGGAACCCTCGTGCAGATCATCCTCGGCATCGAGCTGGCCTTCCTCGCCACAGGCTATCTCATTCACCATTTTCTTCACACGACTCACGCTGTCATGCACTGGGCCTTCTGCCGCCTCGTCGCAGAGCTAGCCCGCTCCGTCCGCGCCATTGGCGAACGGCAGGTTTACCTGGAGTATCTTTTCAGCCTGCCCTTTCCCACCAGCCTGCGCCCCATCCTTCGCACCCTGAATACGCTGCATCTCAACAGCACCCGCACACAGCTCCAGCTGCCCCTCAAGGGATGGTCTCAGCTCCGGGATATCTACATCTCTACCCGGTTGGAGGGGAAAAACGGGCAACTCGCTTTCTACAAGCGCGAGGCCAACAAGGCGAAAACCTGGCTCAGCCGTGCCCAGTGGGCCTTCACCGTCAGCTCCCTCGGTGCCTTTTTCGTGAGTGCACTAAAGCTCTGGATCAACTGTGACTGCCCCACTTTCCTCACCCATCACGCCTACAGCGCCAATAGCACCTGCGGCTTCCTCGCCATCCTCCTCCCCGTCCTCGCCGTCGGCGGCCTCTCCCTCGCTGCTGCTCTGGACCTGGAGGCACGTGCCCACACCTTTGAGGACATGGTCATCTTCCTGGATGGCCCCCAGGAAAAGAAGAAATCATGGTGGCAAAAGCTCATCGCTCACCTCCGTCGTCTCCTGAAAATCGAAAAGCCGCCAGAGGCACCCTCCACCGCTCCCATTGGCCAGATCCCCCTCCTCAAAGAAGCCTCCTCGGAGCGCGAGTTTGATAAACTCATGCTCGAGACCGAGTCCCGCCTCCTGGGCGAGACCGTGAACTGGTTCTCCCGTCGCTCCTTCACTGGCGTCGCCTGATTTCCCATCTCCACCTCCAAAGCCCCCTCACAAATGACCCCAACTCTCAATTGGAAATCTGATCGCCGTCTCGATGTCCTCGTGCTCGGCCCCATGAACGAGGATGAGTCTGTCGCCGCTTCCTGCCTGCCGGTGCAAAAGGCCGTGCAACAGCTGCTTCAAGAACCCACCTTTGAGGACCTCCTTTCCCGCAGCTCCATTGCCAAAGAAGACCGGCGTGTTCACGTCCCCGAAAAAATCGGCGGCCAGGACATCATTCAAAGCGTCCTCTCACGCCTCGATGTGGCCGATTTGGTGATCTTCAACCTCACTCCGAAAGAAGGCAAAGAAGAGGCCAGTGCCAATGTCTTCTATGAACTCGGCCTCGTTCACGCCCTTGGCATCCCCGCGATCTTTGTCGTGCACCAGGACGCTGGCAAAGTGCCTTTTTACGCCCGAGAAACTCGTCTGAATCGAGTCGCCAATTTTGAGGAAGAGACCCTCAGAAACGCCCTCCGTTCGGTCCTGTTCGACTTCCTTTCAGGCAACGACCCCGATAACAACTACCTCAACGACCGAGTCAGCCAGTTCTATGGATTGCCCATCGTGGACATCTCCGCCGCAGTCGGCCTAGCCACCGGCTATTATTACAACTTCATCTCCCGTCTGATCACGGAGGGGCGCTTTCTCGGCCTCTATCCACAGCTCATTCGTCAGGTGCTGATCGTCCGTCCCACCAGTGTCTCCAGCACCTATCAGGCAGACCTGGAGTCACTCAAAAAAGCCCTCCAAACACAGGGCCATACCCTCACCACCGAAAAGCTCTCGGCTCCTGAAGGAGACACCCTGGGGCCTCTCTGGTTTGATCACGTTCAGGGCATCGTCATCGACATTCCTCGCACCGTTTATCCCCTCCAGCGCTCACCCCGCCTGCTCGCTTTTCATCAGCACCATCAAAACCTCAGATCCCCCGTCGCTGAGCGCATCTACACTCAGCGCCTCTCTCAGTTCGGCGAGCAGCTCGTGGACCGTTTCATGGAAGGCCTACGTTATCAGGTCCGCGTGGATGGCACCCACGTCCGATCAAAAATCCTGCATTACACCGACATCGAAAACGCCCCCACCCTGGTCAGCCAACTGCTGGCCTAGGTCTCGACGATGAAACCCCGCCTCTTCGTCTCCACCGTCAGTCAGGAGTTCAAATCCGCCCGCACTCGGGTGGAGCATGTCCTGGAGTTCCTCGATTATGAGGTCGTCCAGCAGGACCTCTTCGGCACGGAGGCCGGCGACCTGCGCCAGATGCTGCGGGAAAAGATCGACTCCTGCCAGGGCCTCGTCCAGATCGTCGGCGAGGGTTACGGCGCTGAGCCGCCCAGCATTGATGCCGACCACGGACGCGTCTCCTACACCCAGTTCGAGTTCCTTTACGCCCTGGCTCAGGGGAAAAAGACCTGGGTCCTCTTCGCCGGCCCCGGCTGCCAGCGGGACACCCCCGTGGAAAAGCTGGACCTCCCGCGCGATCCGACCCATCCCGCTCCCGCCGACTACCAGGCTGAGCGGCGCGACCTCCAGGCCGCCTACCGCTCCCGCCTCCGCAGCGAGGGCCACCTCTGGCACAGCCCCGGCGATGACACCGCCCTGGAGAACGCCATCCTGAAACTCCGCAACGACTCCGAGGAGTTGCGCCGGGAATTCCGCGACTGGCAAAAGAACGTGCTCAGTGACCTCCAGGGCATTAAGGGATCGCTCACCATCACCACCGCTCGCCTGCGCGCCCATCTCCAGGAGGCCAGTGAAAAAGCCCGGGCCAAGGACCTCGCCGAAGCCATGGCCATTCAGGGCGACTGGCAGCAGCGGGAGACACTCCGCCAAGCCACCGAGACCGCCCACCAGCAGCGCCTCGCGGGGATCGAGCCCATCATCGCCGAGTTCGCCCGCATCGAGGGCAGCGCCCAGGCCACCGACATCGCCCGGGAACTCATCCGCATTGCGGACGAGCAGGGCATCCCCGAGGCCCTGAGTTACCTCCAGAGCCAGCGCCCCAGCATCCTCAGCAGCGTGGCCACCCTGCAGAGCGGTATTCGAGAGAAACTCCAGCCCCTGCTCAGCGGTGCCCAGCTCGCTCTCACTGCCGGGGATCATACCCAGGCCGAGACCCTCTTTCGGGATCTCCTCAAGGCCGACCCCACCTGGGCTAAGGCACGCCATGGGTTTTTCAAATTTCTCGCTTATACCCAAGGACCCCGCGCCCAGACGCACAGTACCCTGACCGCTGTCCAGACGATTTATGAGGAGGCCCTGCGCCACGCCCGCCGCCTTACGGATGACGAGTCTGATAACCCAATTTGGCAGCGCGACCTCTCTGTCAGCTACAATAAGCTTGGCGGGGTAGCCGTGACAAAGGGCAACCTTGAATTGGCCGCCCGCCTTTACGGTGATGCCCTCAAGCTGCGCGAAAAACTGGCCCAGAGCGACCCGACCAATAAACAATGGCAGCGAGACCTCTCTGTCAGCTACAACAATCTAGGCGATGTGGCCTTGGCACAGGAGGACCTCGAGCAAGCCGCACGCTTGTTTAGCGATGCCCTCAAGTTGCGCGAGAAACTGGCCCAGAGCGACCCGGACAATACACGATGGCAGCGAGACCTTTCCGTCAGCTACAACAATCTGGGCGATGTGGTCGTGGAGCAGGAGGACCTCGAGCAAGCCGCACGCTTGTTTAGCGATGCCCTCAAGTTGCGCGAAAAACTGGCCCAGAGCGACCCGGACAATACACGATGGCAGCGAGACCTTTCCATCAGCTACAACAAGCTAGGCGATGTAGTCGTGGAGCAGGAGGACCTCGAGCAGGCGGCACACTTCTACGGCGATGCCCTCAAGCTGGTCGAAATACTAGCCCAGAGCGACCCTGATAATACACAATGGCAGCGAGACCTTTCCATCTGCTACGACAGGCTGGGCAAACTGGCCATAGTGCAGGGAAACTTCGAACAAGCCACACACCGTTACGGCGATGCCCTCAAGCTGGCCGAAAAACTGGCCCAGAGTGACCCTGGCAACAGCCAGTGGCAGCGCGACCTCTCCTACAGCCTCTACCTGCTGGGGGATCTGCACCAGCGGCAGCAGCAGTGGGCTCAGGCCCTCCCCTACTTCGAGCGTAGCCTCAGTCTGGACGAGCGCCTTTCCGCCAGTGATCCCACCAACGCCACCGGGAAAAAGGATGTGCAGGCGAGCCGCCGCCTCGTGCAGCAGGTGCGGGAGAAGCTGGGGCAGTGAGGCGGCTCGAGGGTAGCTAGGCATCGGGTGTGGAAGGAACTTCCAGAGGTTGAACACGAAAGGTCCTTCAAGCATTCAGGCCGCGACCACGCGAAGCGTCCTGGAGTGCTCCAGACCTCTGGAGCTTTCGCAGGCCGAGGGACGCCCGAAAGCGCTGGAGGCCCCCCGCGCACTCCAAAACACAAGTGCCTCTGCCCCGGGTAGGGCGCTTGCTCCTGCAAGCGCCGTGCGTCGCAGGCCAAGAGATTCCGAGGATGACGTGAGACCCAACGGCCGCGGCTGGGGACCAGCCGCCCTACCTCGAAGCACAGCCCTTAAGCGGTGTCTTTTTTCACTCATTCTTAAAAAAGCACTTCCAAGACTGGCGAATGGATCCATAGGGTGGCACTCCCTTTCCTCATGCCTACCCTGGACTGCCCTACGAACCCGAATTCTCGGACCCAGGACTCCCCCTCTGACCTCACCGGCAGTTCATCAGGGAAACAACCCGTCCAGACTCCAGGTAGCGACGCCCAGCAACGCGTGATGGGCACCCAGCATCCCCTGCCGGGTGCCCGGCATCCTTCCACGGGCACCCAGCAAACTTTGCTGGACACCCGGCATCCTTTGCCGGGTGTCCGGCATCCGGTACTGCGCCACCCAGCATCCCGTGCCGGGTGTCCGGCATCCTTCCACGGGCACCCAGCATCCTCTGCCGGGTGCCCGGCATCCTTCCACGGACACCCGGCAAACTTTGCCAGGTGCCCCACCCCCTTTCACGGATGCCCGTGAATGCTCTCCAGGTGGCCTTTACCGCTGCCTGAGAGCCCAAACCCAAAACAAACCCACAAACCACCCTACCCAAACCATGGCCCAAGAAGATTACATGCCCAGCAACGACGAAGGGAAAGCCGCGCTTTTCACCCATTTCGCCGCCACCATTCCGCTCTTTTACACCCCGCTCGGCCTCTCCGCGGCGGACCCAGACCTGAACAAACAGGCGGCGGATGCGCTCGCCTTCCGTTACCTCCTGAATCAGCAGCAGATCCTGCTGGCTGCCGGTCAGCAGGCCAGCACGGCAAAGGCACGCCTGCGCGATGGCGACCCCACGGATCCGAACAGCCCCGTCACACTGGCCTTTCCCGCCGCCCCGGCCACCAGCCCCGCCCCCGTGCCCCCAGGTGTGGTGCGGCGCTTTCGCAATCTGGTGCGCCGAATCAAGGCAGGCACGGGCTACACACCCGACATCGGTGAATCCCTGAAAATCGTCGGCGATGAGGCCAGCGCGGAGCTGAAAACCACGGAGTCCCCCGAGATCAGCCTGCGCCTGAACGGCGGTCAGGTGGAAGTGGTGTGGAAAAAAGGCTCTTACGACAGCGTGGAGATCCACGTGGATCGTGGCGATGCCGCCGGCTTCACCTTCCTCGCCATCGACACCCGGCCGAACTACATCGACACCCAGGATCTGCCCGCTGCCGCCGCACGCTGGAGATACAAGGCGATCTACCGCAAGGACGACGCCCGCACCGGCCAATGGTGCGCCGTGCAAGAGATCATGGTCGGCGCCTGAGGTGCCGGAACCAAGGAATCACCTGAGTGCCACTGGGGGCCGCCATAGGGCGGCCCTTCTTAATTATTTAGGGTCCTGCCAGAAAAGGAAGCTTGGCAGCGTCTATGCTTTATTGTTTAACAAGCATTTAACAGGGAACTTTTTTACCACATGGAGAACGATCTGACCGCCAAAAAGGAAGAAGCAGGCGTCTCCGTCTTCATTTCCTACAGCCACGAAAAGAAGGGCTCTAGTCATAAAGAGCGGGTCGATGAGTTGGGAAAGGCGCTGGAAGAAGAGGGATTTGTCGTGATCCTGGACCAACAACATCACAAGGAACCCGCAGAAGGCTGGGCTACCTGGTCTGCCAAACTTCAACAGGCGGACCACGTCTTGGTGGTGCTGAGTGAGAATTATGGCAAAACGCAGGGTAGTGAGTTCGAACAGCGGATGCTGGCGGTTCTCAAGCAACTCGGCGCGCCCGACCACCGCTTTACCCAAGTCTTCTTTGATCAGCGCTACAAGGATCAGGATTTCTTGCTGAAGCACATCAAACCTTATTTGGGCTCGAATAACTATGACCTGTGTGAAAAGCCTATCGCAGGCAATCCACGCTGGAAGTCTCTGCTGAAAAGGATCCAAGCCTCGGCCAAAGAAACGCAAGCCCAAGTGGCGGTGAAGGAGGCTGAGATCAAGGCGAAACGCGGTCACGGCGTGATCCTGGTGGGAGACATCGTGGACTTTTCTGGCGACCGATTTAAACCAAATGAGCAAAGTGCGCTGATGAAGCACTTGTGGAAGTGGCTGCATGAGCACCGCCTCTGGCGTGGTTGGAAGCTCTACCTGGACAGCACGCTCGATGGGGCCATCATCGTCTTCGACACGAATCACGGGGATGGAGAAAACTGCATCGAATACGAGGCGCTGGAGCTGGCTCAGGAATGGATCAAGTTTGTCACCGCAGGAGCAGGAGTGCCCTCGCTAAAGGGCAAGAAGGTGGGATTTCGGGTGGGCATTGATGCGGGCAATTACGAGATCTTTGATTTGCCTGAAGAGGCTGGCCAAATGAAACGCACCCTGAGTGAGAAGATCGTAGGCACAGGGCCCAATGATTGCGACCGCCTGACCCGACTTGCGGGGGATTCTGACATCGTCGTCTCCGAGGACTTTGTTCGGGCGCTGAAACGCCAAGACCAAAATCCAAAATGGGTTCAGCACTTTTATCCCAGCCTCAATGAAGTTCCCTCTCAGGCCTTTCCCAAGGCCTACCGCGCCCAGGACTTCCGCCTTTTCACCGGCCATAAACCTGGGGAGAAAGTGGAGATGCCGAAGATCCTGCGTGAGCTGCAAGCTGCGACGGACCAGATCACCAAGATCCTGGAGCAGGTCGCCGAGGAATACTGGGAGGGGCTCTATGAACTGGCCGCTGTGAAGCTGGAAAAACAAACAGTCCAGGCAAGCAAAGGCAAGGCCGCCAAGCCCCAAGAAGCGCTGTGGAAGCAGACCCTCAATGCCGAGAATGCGCTGCTGCGTGTGTCCTTTTTCCTGCCGGATCCTCAGGATCATGAAAACCGCCTCAGATGCAGTCTTTTCCGCGTCACGGACCCTGATCTCAGCGAAGAACAGAGAGGCCGCATCCCCGTGGTCAGCCAGACGGTTTATTCCATCACCGGTGAGGGCCAAGGACCGGCGGGTCACGCCTACGTGTCCAAAAAACCTTTCGTGCACTTCGGTTTGCCGGATGCTGACGCAGAGTGGGAAAAATATCTGAAAAAAATGCAACCTCTCGGCATGACTGAAGCTGAGTGCTTAAAAAGTTCGCGTCACGCCCGCAGCTTTATGTGTTTCCCCTGCTCCCTCGGTGATCTCACGCCTGAAGCCGTCGTCTGCATTGACGGCATGACCAGCCTGGAGCTGTTTAGCAAAAATGAACTTCTGAATGTGGCGGACTATCTACAGCGCCGCTTTGGACTTGTGCTCGCTCTTCTATCAAAAGTGCGACGTTGATTTCCCTGTTAGACGTTCCATATTTCTCCCAATCGCACCGACATGAGCCACAATCGCCTTTTCGACAACAGCCTGAAAAAAGACACCGAACGGGAATCGCGCGAAAAACGCCTCAAGAATCTGGAAAAGGTACTGACGAAAACAGAGCTCACATCAGCCACGAAGAGACGCTTGATGAAGGCCTTTGAAAATCGGGCCAGCTCGAAACCCACGGTGGACACCATCAAGACCGTGCCTCGCTATGTGCATGAGATGAACTTCGGCCAAGTCTTCAACATGGAGACTCTGCGAGTCGCGGGTAGGATCTAAAGGAAAAAACGAAAGTAGCGGGGAGACGGGTCATGGAAGACTCCCGCACCGCTTGGAAGAGTCTAGCGCCCAAGAGGTTTCGCCAAGAGTTCTTTCACGGTGGGCGCGATCGCTTCGGCCCAGATTTGATAACCCTTGGCCGAGAGGTGCAACAGGTCAGGCTGGATCGTCACGTCGCCATCGCGATTGGGCTTGAGAAACTTGGTCCCGATGTCGAGGAAGAAGGTCTGTTTGCCATCAGCAGCGTCCTTGATGAGGGCGTTGGTGGCCTCGTTGAGCTTCCGCGCGGGATCGCTCTCGACTTCACCTCGGGGCAGGATCGCCAGCAGCAAAATCTTTGACCCCGGGCACTTGGCGCGGATTCGCTGCAGGATGGCGCGAATGCCATCCGCCGTCTGCTGCGGCGTGCAGCGATAGTCTGTCCCTTCGAACTGTTGACCGGCATTGTTGGTGCCGATGCAGAGCACGACCAATTTTGGCTGGAGCCCGTCCAGAGCTCCATGATCCAAACGCCAGAGCACATGTTCCGTGCGATCCCCCGCGATGCCGTAGTTCAGCGCCTTCAGTGGTGCCCAATACGTGTTCCAGCTCGGCTTTCCATTGTCATCCTTCTGCCACATCTGCATCAGCGAGTCACCGAGGAAGACAAGAGGCGAATGCTTCTGCTCGTTCTGCAGGTTGCACTCCGCGTGAGTCTCCAGCCAATCAGCCGCATACTCCGTCTGCGGCACCGGGGTAGTGGCGACGTGTTTTGGCACCTCACCAGCCCAGGAGAGAGTCGGGAGAGCCAGTAACAGCAGCAGGAACAACGAAACGCGGGACATGAAGCTGAATAACTCAGTCCACCACCGCGATCAACAACGGAGCCACTCCCACCCAAGCCACCTCAAAAACGATTCCCCCTGCATGAAAACCAACCCGCCCTGAATCGAATCTTAAGGCTCGACTCTTCGCTGCCTCACTGGCTCAATGGCTGCATGAAATGTCTCCGTCTGGCAGCCTTCATCGCGATCCTTATTCCTGGTTGGCTGGGGGCTCAGGACGCCCTGGAAACGCGGGTCTTTGAGGTCATGCCGGAGTTCCTGCAAGGACTGCAAAACGAGGAGATGGATTCTCCCACTCCTCGTTTTTCAGATCCGTTTGCTTCTTCAGTCGTTCCTGGAGTTCAGGCCGTGAGCGCACGGGCTATGTTGGAGAAGATGGGCATCCCCTTTTTAGACGGTGCCACGGCCTTTTTCGACTCTCGCCACGGTCGCCTGCAGGTGCGGCATCGGCCGGTCTTTCTGGATCTGATTCAGGGCCTCATTGAAAGTCAGAACACGCCACGCTTTGTCTCCCTGACCACCCATTTGATCCAGGCCCCAGGACCGCTGCTGCGTGAGATGGCCCAGCCTGGGCCTAACCAAAGGGACGTCACGGAATCCTTGAATCGCCTTTTGTTAGACTCTGCCAAGGCGGGCTCGAAGGTCAAAGTCATGAACTCCTCGCATCTGGACCTAAGCCCAGGGGAGAAGGCTCGTCTGGAGGCGGTGACGGAACAACGTCATGTCGGGGATGTGAAGATCGATGCCCAAGGAACGGCGACCCTGAAAATGGAACAACGTGCCGAAGGTTTTAGGCTCGAACTCCTACCCTACATTCATGCGGACAATCGTTCTCTGGAACTGAACTTAGCGATGGAGTTGCCAGCAGGTCCGGGGGGCCCTGGGTCTCTGGCAAGGCAGGCGATGCCGCCTTTTTCATCCGCCACGGTCAAAACAACCTTCAACCTGGGAAGTGGGCAAAGCCGCCTGTTAAATCTTTGGAAGCCCTCGTCCGCTGACGAATCTGAGGCTGGTGACATGCTTCAGGCGCTCTTTGTGACGGCGGAGATTATCCAAGCCAAACCCATCCTCAAACCGACGACTGACGGGGTGAAGGTGGATCTTCTGCGACCGAAGGAGCGGCTATCGCACGTCTTTTCCATGCCGGATGCCCGTTGGCGTGAGGACCCTCGATTTTTTCAAAGAGCCGCGAGCGATGCGGGCACACTCAAGCTCACCAAGGCCCTCGCTGAGGTCTGCGAGTTCACGGTCCTGGACTCGCAGCATTTTGAAGTGAAGGGCGATCTGGAGACACTGGAGATCTTTCAGGAATGGGTGGCTGAAAGCTGGAATCAGGTTCCCAAAAATGTGGGTGTCACGCTAAACATCCTCCGCGGCCCGGGGCATGCGCTTCGCCCCCTGCTGGTAAAGTCCCAGGGACAGCATGATCATGCTTCCATCTTCAAGACCGCGCGGGAGCTGGTGGCGGAGGGCCAGGCTCGGTGGTCCACCACGGCCTATGTGCCGACAAAACCCGGGATGAAGGCCATCAGCCAATCGGCGCGCGAGCATCGTTACCTCAGCGACCTGGAGTTGCGTGATCCTCAGGTTGCGAATTGGAAAACGGCCTCGCAACCCTTGGGGACGGTTTTTGAGATCGACCCCGTCCTGATCGACAACGGTCCCCTCATCCACCTGCCGTGCACGCTGACTTGGCAGACGGCATCCATCACGCCTCGTCGAGAAAGCCTGACCTTTGGCAACGCCTATGAACTTCCGAGATCGGACATCCATCTCGCTCGCCTGGAGACTTTGGGCAAATATCGGGATGGCCAGATCCGCCTCATCGCGGCTTGGCAACCTCGGGGTGATGAGGCCCTGAACCGAGATGACCTTCTCGAGCTGGCTTTTGTGACGGTGAATGTTCTGAAAAACCGTGCCCAGCCCACTGAGGAACCCCCGAAGACTCCGCCACAGCCAGAAAAGAAGGACGCTCAAAGCATGGACACCCGCACTTACCGCGTGGCTCCTGATTTTTTGTCTTTCACGGTTCTGCCAACTGAGGTTGAGAAACCGACCAAGTCCTCCGCCGAACGCGCCAGGGACATCTTGCAGGCGCAGGGCATCCCCTTCCCTGCGGGCAGTCACCTCGTTTACAGCCGTGGCAGCAACCGTCTGTGGGTCACGCAGACGCCTGATAACCATGCCTTGATTGAGGCATTCATCGCTCCCGAGGGATGTGGCGGTGAGGAGAAGTCGCTGGCCTTCACTCTGCATCTCTTTCAGGCCGATGGGGATTTGATTCGCGATCTTCTGGCCGGAGAAGCACAGGGGTCTGACCGTGGTCCTTTGAAGCCGCTGCTGGAGGGTGTCGGCGCGGGAACCGTCATGCCCGTATCAACCCTGAGACTGATCACCGAAGGCGGTCAACAGGCGGCGGTCCAGCAGGTGCAGGAGCATCTGCACACCACCGCAGGGACAATCGGGACGGATGACCCATCCCAGGCCCGCTCCGAGAAGCGGCTCGTGGGCACCCAGCTGGACCTCGAACCGGTCCTGGGTCCGGATAGCTTCACGATCGATGTCAATCTATCGCCCGAACATCACACCTCGGCTCCCTTGCAGCGTGAAGAAACCCTCCTGCCAGCAGCCTCTGGCAAATCGGAAAAGAATCTGTCATGGACCGATTTCCAGGCGGAGACGATCCAAACAGCTCTCACCCTGACGAGTGGCACGCCCAGGATCCTCGCCGTCTGGAAACCCAGCGGAAAACCCGAGTTTGAAACGCAAGACATCCTCCACATCGCGATTCTGGAAGCCGAGGTGATTTACGTGAAGGAGTGAGATGGAGTGCTGGAGTGCTGGAGTGGTGGTGCGTGAAGCCCGCTCCATGAAGGGGTCAGCCGAAGAATCTGCTGCGCTGAAAGGGTCCGCTCACGAGACTTTGCCTCACCAGTGCTTTTCCGGCCTCCTCCTACTGCGGGCTTTCTTTATTGTCCTTATGCTTCATTCACTCAAGGCAGACCGCGCTTTACGTCAGGGGCAAATAAGTGTTTAGGGGGAGGCATGTTGAGAACTCTTTTTCTGGCTCTGATGTGCACCTGGACGTTGCCTGTTTGGGCGCTGCCTCTACGGCCACCGGAACAAAGGATTCTCACCGTCGAACCGATCTCCTGGGAGAAGGATAGCCCGACAGACAGGGATTACCTCAAGTTGGAGAAGGCCTGGGGTGAGCGCCAATTGTTGAAACCGGCCCAGGAACGCTGGAAAGACAAGGCGTGGGCGGCATCAGCAACGACGCTGGTTGAGGCAGCCTTGGAATTGAAAACTTCCGGCAGCGTCATTGCCCATCCACTGGGGCCGTTGGCGGAGGGCTTTCGTCAGTTGCTCAAAGAAGGCGCGGATGATCCGCTGGTGCTGACGCTTGCGGCCCAGGCTTTTTATGCGGAGCGCCACAACTGGCGTGACAGCCGGGAGCTGCTGGAGCGTGTCTTGCGGATGCCCAATCTGCCCACGGCGGTGGAGGCCATGGCCCTCAGCACCCAAATCCCTCAATTGATGAAACAGGGAGCCGATTATCGCTACGTGCGGGGGCGGTTGGTGGAGGTCTTGATGAAGGCGATCAATGACGGCAGCTATGATGCCGAGGCAGCGGCGGTGCTGGTCCGCCATCAAATTGCGGCCTTGGACATTGTGGAAGTGACGATGCCTTCCTATCTAACGCGATGGCAGGACACGGTGGACAAAAGTTCCTGGCCTGACTGGGTGAAACTGACGTTGCGCGGTTATGGTGACGTTGAATTGGCGTGGCTGGAACGTTCCAGTGATTGGGCGGCGGAGGTCAAGGATGAACAATGGGATGGTTTTGCCAAACATCTGCAGCAGGCGCGGGAACATCTGGTGAAGGCCTGGGAAGCCAACCCTGAGCGACCTGAGGCGGCGGCCCTGATGATCACGGTCACGATGGGCGACTGCCATGACCCTGCGGAACTGCGACTTTGGTTCGACCGTTCCATCAAGGCCCAGTTCGATTACCAACCGGCTTACAATAACCTGATTTGGGCTTACCGGCCTCGCTGGCACGGCAGCCATGAACTCATGCTGGCGTTTGGCCGGGCCTGTTTGGCGACCCATCGATTCGATACGGGCGTTCCAACGCAGATGTTTTGTGCGGCCATGGATGTGGCGGACGAAGAGAACAATGCCTTTGAAGTGTTTCAGGGAGAAGGCGTCCGGGAGCCCGCCCTGGAGATGGCCAAAGGGTATCACGAGGTCCAGGGACTGCCTGCGCAGTTGCAGCATCTGCGTCGTTCCAATGCGGCACTGGTCGCCTGGCTGGCCAGAGATCCCCTGCTGGCCAGCCTGGCTCTGAAGGAGGCAGGAACGCTGCATCACTGCACCCGTGAATTCATGCAGGAAATGCTGCTGAATGAACCTCGACTGCGCGGGGAGGTGGCGGCGGGAAGCGGCGCCTTTGGACCGGAGGTGCAGAAACTGGCTCTGCTGCCGCGCACAACGGAATCGTCCGTGCGTGCCGCGATGCTGAAAAGTCTCGCTGAGAGGGATCTTTCTGCCGATGCACGCGCCTATGTTCAGGAGGCTCAGGAAACGATGGGGTTTCTCGAACAACTGAAGGCTGGGGACTGGATCAAGCTGACTCCACGGAAACACCTCACGAGCTTCATTCAAACCCAGGGATCTTGGTCGGTCGATGAGGAGGGCAACCTCGTGGCCACCGGAGATGACTGCACGTGGTCTGCCCTGGCCCTGGATCTGCCCTTTGATCATGACGTTGAAATGCGCTGTGAGATCGCCTTCGAAAATCCTGAGAAGGCGGAACTCTCACCCAAGGGCTGCTCTTTTGGAACCCTGCTGCGCTGGGCACCCAGTGTGGTTGGAGATTCCGAGGATGGCGTGCGGTTCATGGCCTTCATGGATCAAGGCGGCGGTAACACCATCGCCCAGGCTTTTCGCACCAAGGCCGGTCAGGGCACACCCGAGGTTCCCATTGTCCTGAAACCCTGGAATTCGTTCGTCACCCGGATTGCTGATGAAACCCTGCACTATGAAGTGAATGACACGGTGATCGCCGAGGATTACCCGCTGGAGGAACTGGGACTTTCCGGCAACTCAGGCAGGATTGGTTTTGTGTCCCAGCGTCTGCCGTTTGGTGCGCAACTCAAGATTCGAAACATCCAGGTGCGGAAGTTTGTCAAAGCGGATCCACCGGCGGGAGCTCAAGCAACGGGAACAGCGCCAACCTCCGTGGGCGCAGAGTCGCGTCCATCGACCGATGCCAAACCCCCGAAGACCTCTCAGAAAACGAGTTCCAAGACAAAGGCTGTGCCGTCCACACCACCAGCAGAGGTTTCGAAGTTTCGCTGGGATTATCTTGTTTTCGGAGCTTCCCTCCTGATCTGGGCAGCCGTCCATTTTCTGACCAAGAACCGACGAACCCAGGATTAAAAATGCGGGGCGGAGACGGTGCCTTCTTCGATCTCGAGTTTCTTCCGGCGGACGATGCTGTCGGCGATGCTGAGGACCATCTCCTCTAACAAGAGGCGCAGGTGGCTGCCGGGAC
>JAIXVB010000234.1 GCA_027483245.1 Verrucomicrobiaceae bacterium
ATGGTTGTTGAAACGTTAGAAGGGCCGCTCAGGGATTGCAACTGCGCACGGGTAATTTCAGCGCGGCGTTCATCCCGCTCCTCAGGGGTGAGGTCACGTTCCGCATGGAACTGGAGGTGAGCGGGCTGGATTTCGAGCAAGAGCATGTCGATCAAGCTACGGTCGCAGTTGGGAATCAGGTCCAAATCAGCGCCTAAGCGCAGCAAGGAGAGCAGGTTGAGCGCTTCCTTGGAGGTCAGGATGTGGGCAAACCTGAGAATGGCAAAGGCGCGGCCCACCTGGTCTTGCAGCATCGTCGGGTTGTCCTCGACGAGCTTTTGGCGGGCGTTGATCTCGGAATTGATGACGCGCTCGATGACTTTTTCGATTTGAGCAATGATTTCGCCCTCTTTTTCACCCAGCGTGTGCTGGTTGGAGATTTGAAACAGGTTGCCGAGGGCTTCGGTGCCTTCGCCATAAAGACCGCGCACGGCGAGCCCAATCTTGCCCACGGCTTTGATCACTGGATTGATCTGATCAGTCAGGACGAGGGCTGGCAAGTGCAGCATGACGGAGGCTCGCATGCCAGTGCCGAGATTGGTCGGGCATGCGGTGAGGTAACCGAGCTGCTCGTCGAAGGCATAAGGCAGCATGCCTTCCAAGTAGGTATCCACACGGTCCACCGTTTGATAGGCGCTTTGCAGATTCAGGCCGGGGCGAATGCCTTGGATGCGAAAATGGTCCTCCTCATTGATCATGATGGAGAGGCTCTGACGCCGATCCACCACCACGGCGCAGCCTGCGCTGCGGGCGGCGTGCTCACGGCTGACGAGATGCCGCTCGACGAGGACTTGTTTGCGGATCTTGGTCAGGGCAGCGTAGTCCTCGCTGTAGCCATCCTTCATCTCGCTCAGGGACTCCACGCAGGGGCGGGCCATGTTCATCAGCTCCACGCGCTGTTTTTCCTGGGAGTAACCCGGGAAGGGGAAGCCACGAAGGTTGCGAGCCAGACGCACCCGGCTCGTCATGACGATCTCTGAGTGCGGGCCGCTGCCCTTCATCCAGTCCGCTGGATTTTTGATCAGGGTGTTAAAGCGCATTGCCATACAATGAGAATCTTCGGGGGATTTGTTCGATACAGGTCAACATTTTTCAGGCCACCGACTCCAGTTTTTGCTGCATGATGTCGATCTCTAGCTTGAGCCGTGCCGCATCTTCATAACGTTCTTCAAGCACAGCGTGCGCCAGTTCTTCTCGCAGTTGGCCCAGGTTGCCACGCATGTGACTGAGGGTGACGATTTGCTCGGGTTTCTTGCCGACATGGCGGGTGCCTTTGTGCATGGCTTTCAGCAGGCCGTCCAGACCATCGCGGAAGGCGCTGTAGCACTCAGGACAGCCCATGCGGCCGATTTTTTTGAGCTGGGCATTGGTGAATCCACAAGCCGGGCAGGTGACGTCGTGGGGCGTTGGAGCCAAGGAGGGATTTAAAAAGGCTTCAGCCAGACCGAAACCAGCCTCATCGGTCACGCCCTTGGCTTTCGAGCATGCATCGCAGAGATTCACCGTGGTCATCTGCCCATTGATGATTTGGGTCAGGAACACGGTCGCTTCACTCTCACAAACGTCACATTTCATAAAGGTCAGAAGGATGGCGGTGCGCGCCCTCAGAGAGCATACGCACCGTCTATGATTTAGATACCGTGTAGGGCACGTGGATGGATGCGTCAACCATCGCGCGTGGCTCAGACACGGTGCTTCAGACACCAGTCTGCCAGAACCTTTTCAAAAGCAGCGTGATCTTGGAGATCATAGAGATGGGTTTGGAAACCCAGTTTGCGAGCTGTGGCGATGTTGGCAGGCAGGTCATCGACAAAAAGCGTCAAGCTCGGGTCCAGGCCCAGTTCCTGGATCGTGTGTCGGAAGATGGCCTCTCCAGGTTTGCTGCAACGCGCCGAATACGAATAGATGCCGCCATCAAAAAGCCGAAACACGTCATAGGTGCGCAGAAGGTAGTCTTTGTGCAAACCGCTGGTGTTTGACAGCAAGTTGAGCGGAACTCTGCCTGCTAAGGGAGCCAAACTGCGTGCCATGGCCGTGTTTTCAGTGAAAATCTCACACCAGATCTGGGCAAACTCGGCCTCGCTGCCACGAAACTCCAAAGCTGCGATGGCTTCGCGGACAAAGGTTGTGTCATCCATGGCCCCGTCTTCATAGGGCCCTTTGATCATTTCCAGGCGCTGAAACAAAGACTCCTCCGGGAAGGGGCACTGTTCAGCGACCCTGCGCGCGGCGATGCGAAAATCAAAGCGGACGAGCACATTGCCAATGTCGGAAAGCAGCGTGGGAGTGGGGGAAGGGGAGGCCATGTCGCTGAGCCATGGCGGTGACTCGTGTGGGCGGCAAGTGCGCAAATCCAAAGCTGAATTTTTCAAATCACGAGGCTTGAAAGCCCAACAACCTGAGTTAGAGAGCTGTTCATGCAAACACCTCCTCTGCCTGTGCATCGACCCGTCGGGAGGGGTGCCCTGGAAAATACGAAGCAGCGCTTCGCTCAAATTCAGGTCAGCTACGATCCCGGGGAAGAGCCGGCCAAGGTGACGACGCAATTTCTCCGAGATCATGCCCATTCGATCATCAGTCGGCACAACAGCCCGGATCTGCCCTTTGAAGCCAGTTTGAATCCCTACCGCGGTTGTGAGCATGGTTGCGCTTATTGTTATGCACGTCCCACGCACGAGTGGTTGGGGTTTTCGGCAGGGGTGGATTTTGAATCGCGCATTTTGGTCAAGGAAGACGCGCCAGCCCTCTTGCGGGCGGAATTGGCGCGTGAACGTTATCTGCCTCAGAGCCTCTCGCTGAGCGGTGTCACAGATTGTTATCAGCCTGTCGAAAAGCGGCTGAAAATCACGCGTGGATGCTTGGCGGTGCTGGCGGAGTGTCGGCATCCGGTGGTGATGATCACGAAAAACCACCTCATCACCCGAGATATGGATCATCTGGCGGAGTTGGCGCGCTATGAAGCCACGGCAGCCTACATTTCGATCACCTCCTTGAACGTTGATCTGGCGCGTCAATTGGAGCCAAGGGCCTCCTCGCCCAAGATGAGACTGGAGGCGATTCGCACGCTGGCCTCCCAGGGGATTCCGGTGGGTGTCTCCGTCGCGCCGATCATTCCAGGACTAAATGACATGGAGATTCCGGCGATCTTGGAGGCTGCGCGTGAGGCAGGTGCGCAGTTCGCGGGTTACACGGTGGTGAGGCTGCCTTTCAGCGTGAAGGAGGTCTTTGCGGCTTGGTTGGAGACGCATTACACCGGCATGAAGGACAAGATTTTGAACCGGATCGAAGAAACTCAGGGCCGCACTCTTTCGCATCCAGAGTTCGGCAAACGTTTGAAAGGTGTCGGAGTCTGGTCGGAGCAGATCGCTCAGATGTTCCAGGTGTCTCGCAAGCGTGCGGGGATGTTGCACAAACGACCCGCTGTGACCGCTGCGCATTTCCGCAGACCGCGTGAAGTGGGCGGTCAGATGGAGCTTTGGTGAACACAAAAAGTGGGTCGATGCCTGGGATTGCTCCTGCGCACCGACCCACTTTTGAAAACGGGTGATTATTTGATTTCGGTGGCCCAGAGAGTCTGCCAGTCGTCGAGGTTGTTCAGATCGACCGCACCAGGGTTGACCGTGGTTTCGTCGCTAACGCCAGCTGCGCTGAGGATGCCTTCACGAACATCAGCTCCGTGGATGTAACCCAGGATGGCTTGATTGTGCTTGTAGAGGTTGGCCTTGCTCAGATTCACGCCAGGATAGGCCTGCACCCAGGCTTCGAGCTGCACGTAGGTGGGCTTGCTGTTGGCGATGAAAGCGAGGAAATCTTCTTCTTTGATGCCGAGAGCCGCCAGGGTCATGCCATCATAACCTTTGCCACAGGCTGGATAATCAGGGTGCAGCTTGCCCGCAGCCGCGAGGGATGATTTCAGCCAGAGGCGTGGCAGATGCAAAACGCCGAGAGGACCAGCGACTCCGGAAGAGATAAGGGGAACGATTTGGCTCATGAATGTGTGTTTTCGTTGAGGTTGGTGGGATAAAGTGGCCCGAAGAGAACCCAGGGACCGCTTTACCATTCGATTCAACGTCGTGAGCGGTTTCATTTGGTCAATGCTTGAAAGTGTTTCATGCATGTCACTCGTTGCCTCTCCTTCACCGTGCTTACTTCAGATTTCGATTATCATCTTCCCCCGGAACTCATCGCCAGCCAGCCTCTGCAGGATCGGGCAGCTTCACGCATGTTGGTCGTGCATCGGCAGACAGGGCAGTTTGATCACCGTCATTTCAGTGATCTGCCAGAGTATTTGCTGCCGGGTGATTTGATGGTGCTGAACAACACGAGAGTGGTGCCTGCTCGCTTTTTTTCCAACGATGGCAGCCGAGAGATTCTGCGTGTGGAGCCTCTCTCAGCCACTCGCTGGCGCTGCATGGTGAAGCCTGGAAAAAAGTTCCGTCTTGGCCACACCGTCAGCGTGGGGGAAGCGACGGGAACGGTGGTGGAGGTCTTGGAAAATGGAGATCGGGTGATCGAGTGGGATCAAGTCGTGGATGAAGATCATCACGGTCATCTCGCCCTTCCGCACTACATGGGGCGCGATGATCAGCCCCAGGATCGGGAGCGTTATCAGACCGTGTTTGCCCAGGCCGCCGGGGCGATTGCGGCACCGACCGCGGGGTTGCATTTCACACCGGAGTTGCTGCAAAAAGTGCCGCATGCGTTTGTCACGCTGCATGTGGGCGTGGGCACTTTTCAGCCGGTGAAAGTGGAGAACATCCAGGAGCACACGATGCATTCAGAGCGCTATGAAGTGCTTCCTGAAACGGCGAATCGAATCGCGGCGGCTCAGCGGGTGATCGCGGTGGGCACCACGGCCATGCGCACACTCGAGACGGTGGCACGCGATCACGGCCAGGTGGTGCCTGCGAGCGGCAGCACCGACATTTTTATCTACCCAGGATTCGAGTTCCGTGCGGTAGATGCCCTTTTGACAAACTTTCATCTGCCCAAATCGACGCTGATCATGCTCATCAGCGCCTTCGCAGGACGTGAATTGGTTCTGCGTGCCTATGAAGAGGCGATCCGCGAAAGATACCGCTTCTTCAGCTACGGAGACTGCATGCTGATCCTGTGACGGACGTCCGTTGACTCAATACCGCAGCAATTCGCGAAGGGCGGAGGTGATCGTCGCCGTGGTGGGGCGATGACTCTTCCAGAGATTCGGATGATACGGGATCGGTGTGTCTTTGGAATTCAGACGCATCGGTGGAGCGTCCAGCATGTGGAAAGCTTCACTGCTGACGCGAGCGATGATTTCAGCAGTCACACCGCCCCAGGGGAAAGCTTCTCCCACGGCCAAAAGGCGACCGGTGCGCGAAACGGAGGCCAGGATGGTGTCGGTATCCATGGGCTTCACACTGCGGAGGTCCACGACTTCGACCTGATAACCGTCCATTTGCAGCTCTTCGGCGGACTTCAGGGCCTCATGCAGCATGGCGCTGTAGGCGACCACCGTAGCGTCGCGGCCAGGGCGGGCGATGCGAGCTTTGCCAATCGGCAGCGCTTCCCCAAAGCCTTCCGACTTCAGATGGTAATAGAGGAACTTGTGTTCGCAGAAAATGACCGGGTCATTGAGTTTCACGCTGTCTAGCAGCATCCAGTAGGCATCTTCCACCGTCGCGGGAGTGAGGATCACAATCCCGGGGTAGTGGGCATAGATGCTCTCCATGCTCTGACTGTGAAAAGGACCGCTGCCAGCCGTGCCGCCAGAGGGCAGACGAATGGTGATGGGGCAGGGCGTGTTGGTGCGCCAATAGAGGGTGGCGGCTTGATTGACGATCTGATTGAAGCCCACGGAAGAGAAATCCGCGAACTGCATTTCGATGATCGGTCGAGCCCCTTCGATCGCGGCGCCCACGGCCATGCCGATCATGGCATCCTCACTGATGGGCGAATCAAAGACACGGCCTGGAAACTCACGACTGAGGTTTTTGGTGGCTTTGAAGGCACCGCCGAAAGTGCTGATGTCCTGACCGTAGAGGAAGACGTTGGGGTCGGAGCGGAGCGCTTCATACTGCGCCTCGCGAATGGCTTCGAGATAGGTAATACTCATCCGTGCTGTCCCTCCACTAGCTCGCTGGTGGACAGCGCGTGCCAGATTTCCCGGTAGGGGTCGGGAGTCGGTTCTTTACTGGCGATTGCCTGGGCTGCATCGACTTCGCGGCGGGATTCTTCTTCCCAGTTGCGGATGTCGGCTTCGGTGGCCCAACCTTGTTCGATGGCCTGTTGTTTGGCCACTTCGTTGCAGTCCCGCGCCTCATGCTGGTGCTTCGCCGCATCGGGAATGTAAGACGCATCATCGTGCTCGCCATGACCGCCGAGGCGCAACAAGCGCCCCACGACCATCTGAGGTCCGTGACCGGCTCGAGCGCGGGCAAAAGCGGTGCGAAAGGTCGCCACACAGGCCAGCAGGTCGGTGCCATCGACGCTGTATCCCTCGACACCGTAACCACGGGCGCGGTCCACGAGGTCTTCACAGGCATACTGGCGACTTGTCGGGGTGGAGTAGGCGAACTGGTTGTTGGCGATGCTGATCACCAGGGGCAGCTTTTCCACCGCCGCCATGTTGAGGCCTTCATGAAAAGCACCTGTCGAGGTGCCGCCATCGCCGATGCTCGTGGCTCCCACGGTGTCGCCGAGGGTGCCTTTGAGCCGTCGGGCAAAAAGTGCGCCTGAAACCACGGACAATAAACTGCCCAGATGCGAAATCATCGCCATGCAGCCCTCCCGGGGTCTGCCTCGGTGGATGTTGCCGTCACGGCCCCGCATGGGCCCTGTGACGGTACCCAAATAGGTGCGCATGGCATCCAAAATGGGCTCGCCATAAGCAATGCGGCCAGCTTGATCACGAATCAGTGGGCCGTAGATGTCCTTGCCGAAACGCAGGTTGTTGCCAGCAGCAGCGCTGAAAGCTTCCTGGCCACGTCCCAAATAAACCCCGCCGACAATGCGGCCGCCTGCTCGATAAAGACTCCCCAGTTTTTCTTCCAAAACTCGGGAGAGAATCATGCATCGCAGCGTTTTCACGAAATCATCGCGAAGCTCCGCTGGCGCGGC